>CAYTMB010000566.1:0-1875 GCA_964438465.1 uncultured Rhodovulum sp.
GTGGTACTTGACGTCGCCCGAGCCTTCGACCTCGTCTGGCTTGTAGCTGCCGCCCTGGAACTCGTTGAAGATGGCGCGGAACGGCTTTCCCATCACGTTGGCCAGCACCGACAGCCGGCCGCGGTGCGGCATCCCGATCACCACCTCCTCGACCCCGAGCGCGCCGCCGCGCTTGATGATCTGCTCCATCGCCGGGATCAGCGCCTCGCCGCCGTCGAGGCCGAAGCGCTTGGTGCCGGTGTACTTGACCTGGAGGAACTTCTCGAAGCCCTCGGCCTCGACCAGCTTGTCGAGGATCGCGCGCCGGCCGCGCTGGGTGAAGCTGATCTCCTTGCCGTAGCCCTCGATGCGCTCCTTCAGCCAGGCCGCCTGCGCCGGGTCGGAGATGTGCATGTACTGCAACGCGAAGGTGCCGCAGTAGGTGCGCTTCAGGATCTCGAGGATCTGGCGCATGTTGGCGGTGACGAGGCCGAGCACGTTGTCGAGGAAGATCGGCCGGTCCATGTCGGCGGCGGTGAAGCCGTAGGTCTCGGGCTTCAGCTCGGGATGCGGCTCCGGCGCGACCAGCCGCAGCGGGTCGAGGTCGGCGGCGAGATGGCCGCGGATGCGGTAGGCGCGGATGATCATCAGCGCGCGCAGGGAGTCGAGCACCGCCTGCTGCACCTGCGCCTCGGTGATCGAGAAGCCCTTCTCGGCGGCCTTGGCCTTGACCTTGTCGGCGACCTTCGCCGCCGGGTCGGGGCCCCATTGCCCGTCGAGCGCCGCGGTCAGCTCGTCCGTCGGCGCCGGCGGCCAGTCGATCCGCGCCCAGCTCGGGCCGTGGGCGGCGCGCGTCGCGTCGGACTGGGTCTCGCCCAGCCCGTCGAAATAAGCCCGCCAGCTGGCGTCGACGCTGGCCGGCTCTCTGGCGTAGCGCGCCTGCAGCGCGTCGATGTAGTCGGCGTTGGCTCCCTGCAGGAAGGACGACGCGTGGAATCCGGCGTTGGGGGACTGTTCGGTCATCGAGGCACCTTTGGGAGGGTTGCGCGCGCGGGGGCGTCCGGGGTCGGGCGGTCGGGATAGTCGAAGCGGTCGAACGCCCAGGCGAAGGCCCGGCGCACGGCCGCGATGGAGGCGGCGTCGTAGTAGTCCGCCAGCGGACGGCGACGGCGGTCGGCGGTCGGCTTGGCGTGCGCCAGCGGCGCCGGGGCGGCGCCGGGCGCCACCGCCGCGGTCACCGCCCGCAGATCCTCGGCCAGCCGCTCGTAGCGGATCGTCCGGTCGGCGGCGAAGGCGGCGTCGACATGCACGAGGTCATGGTCGCCGTCGAAGCCGGGATCCGTCGCCATCGCGGCGAATTCGGCGCGGGTCTGCGCGAAATCCGCCGCCTCGGCCAGGCCGCGCCGCGCGCGCTCCCAGTGATACCGCGACACCGCGACGTCGAACGGATCGCGCACCGCGGTGACCTTGAGATACCGCGCCCAGACCCCGCCGCCGAGCGCGTCGCGGATCTCGGCGGCGGGCATGTGGTTGCGCCAGTCCACCGGCAGGGCGGCGCGCACGCGGGGCGACAGCGGCGACAGCCGCCGCCCGACGACGCCCGCCGCGGTCTCGATGGCCGGGGTTTTCTCCGTCACGACGGCGCCCGCCGGCCGGCACAGCGGCTCGAGCGCCATCTCGATGGACGTGCCCGCGGTCTTGCGGGTCTTGAGGAAGATGAACGCGTGGTCATGGCTCACAAGCACCACCCGGAAACATTCCCGTCGTCAGGCCCGGCCGAGCGCCTTCAGCACCGCCTGGCCGAGGCCGGCGGGACTGTCGGCGACCACCACGCCCGCGCTCTTCATCGCCTCGATCTTGTCCTCGGCGCCGCCCTTGCCGCCGGCGACGATGGCG
>CAYTMB010000567.1:0-1875 GCA_964438465.1 uncultured Rhodovulum sp.
ACGCCTGCAAGATCGGCATCATGCCCGGCCACATCCACAAGCGCGGCTCGGTCGGGGTTGTGTCGCGATCGGGCACGCTTACCTACGAGGCGGTCGGCCAGACCACCGCCGCCGGGCTCGGCCAGTCCACCTGCGTCGGCATCGGCGGCGATCCGATCAAGGGCACCGAGCACATCGACGTGCTGGAATGGTTCCTCGCGGATCCGGAGACGGAATCGATCATCATGATCGGCGAGATCGGCGGCGCGGCGGAAGAAGAAGCGGCGCAGTTCCTCAAGGACGAGGCGAAGAAGGGCCGCGGCAAGCCGACGGCGGGCTTCATCGCCGGCCGCACCGCGCCGAAGGGCCGGCGCATGGGCCATGCCGGCGCCATCGTCGCCGGCGGCAAGGGCGGCGCCGAGGACAAGATCGAGGCGATGAAGGCCGCCGGGATCGTGGTGGCCGACAGCCCCGCCGGGCTGGGCCAGGCGGTGCTGAAGGCGCTGGGGAGGGGCTGAACCGGCCAGGGAACCATGGTGCTCGTCTGCCATCCGTCCAAGTTCATCTACATGAAGACGCAGAAGACCGGCGGCACCACCGTCGAGATGTACTTCGAGCGTTTCTGCGCGCCGGCGGACCGCTACACCGGCGCCGAGTCCGTGCAGGAGACGGTGAGCGAGATCGGCGTCATCGGCAGCCGGCGCGGCGGCAAGCGCGACGGCGACGTCTGGCGCAACCACATGCCGGCGGCGCGGGTGCGCGAGCTGCTCGGCGCCGAGACCTGGGCGCGCTACCTGAAGTTCGCGGCGGTGCGCAACCCCTATGCCCGGATGCTGTCGCTCTACTTCTGGCGGTCGCGGCGCGACTACCCCGCCGACGAGACGGCCCTCGAGCGGGCGCGGCAATCATTCGCCCGCTACGTCAAGGGCGGCTTCCTGCGCCGGCGGGCCTGGGACAGCGACCTCGACGTGGTGGCGATCGACGGCGAGGTGCGCATGGACATGCTGGTGCGCCTCGAACATCTCCACGCCGACATCGAGGCGGTCTGCGACCGCGTCGGCGTGCCGTGGAACCCCGAATGGGTGATCCACACCAAGAAGACCGCGGGCGCGCCGAAGCGCTACCCGCTGCAGGATTTCTACACCCCGGAGATCGCGGCGATCGTCCGCCGCGAGTTCGACTGGGTGTTCAGACGTTTCGACTACAGCCTGGCGGGCTAGGATGCCGACCCCGCCGGCGGCAAGGGGCAACAGGAGGCCCAGATGACCGAGCAATCACCGAACGCGGTGTTCCATTCCTCGTCCTTCCTCCAGGGGCAGAACGCGGGCTTCATCGAGCAGCTGCACGCGCGCTACGTCGATGATCCCGCCAGCGTGGACCCGAGCTGGCAGGCCTTCTTCGCCGGCCTCGACGAGGTCGCCGCCGACGTGACGCAGGGCGCGCGCGGCGCGTCCTGGGCGCGCGTCGACTGGCCGCCCACTCCCAACGACGACCTGACCGCGGCGCTCGACGGCCAGTGGGCGCCGAGCAAGGTGGTCGGCGACCGGATCGTGGCGAAGGCCGCCGAGCGCGGCGCCACGCTGACCGACGTGCAGATACGCCAGGCGGTGCTCGACAGCCTGCGGGCGCTGATGATCATACGCGCCTACCGCATCCGCGGCCACCTCGCCGCCGACCTCGACCCCCTGCGCCTGAGCGAGCCCGAGCCGCATCCCGAGCTCGACCCGCGCAGCTACGGCTTCACCGAAGCCGACATGGATCGGCCGATCTTCCTCGACAACGTGCTCGGCCTGCAAACGGCCTCGCTGCGCGAGATCCTCGCGCTGGTGAAGCGCACCTACTGCGGCACCTTCGCGCTCCAGTACATGCATATCTCCGACCCCGAGCAGTCGGCCT
>CAYTMB010000568.1:0-1869 GCA_964438465.1 uncultured Rhodovulum sp.
GCGTCGAGGCGGCTGCGGTAGGCGGCGACGATCTCGTCGAGACGGTCGATCTCGGCCGGGTCCAGCGGCGGCGGCGGCGTGTTCAGGCGGGCGGCGAGCTCGGGCTCGACCCGCAGCCGCGCGATCAGCGGGAAATGGTCCGAGCCGATCTTCGGCCCGAGCGCGATCGACACCACCGCCATGTCCGCGGTCACATAGACCTGGTCGATCGGGCAGCGGATCAGCATATGCCCGGCGTGGAAGCTGGCGTAGAGCCCGCGGCCGATGCGCGGATCGACATAGCCGCCGACGCGCTTGAAGTCCTGCGCGCCCTTGGACCAGGCCGCCTCGTTGAAGTCGCCCATCGCCACCAGCGGCAGGTCGCTGCGGCGGGCGAAGCGGGCGGCGTAGACGATCTGCGCGTCGCGCTCGTCGGTGTCGTCGCCGTCGGGCGTCGGCGGCTGCGGGTGCAGGCCGACGAAGGCGAAGGCGCGGCCGTTGGGCGCGCGCAGCTCGGCGAGCAGCGTCGGCGTCTCGTCATGGGTGAGATGGACGATCTTCGCCTCGGCCGCCTCAAGCCGGGTGGCGAAGACCATGCCGTAGTAGTCGTCGCGCGGCTCGCGCACCACGGTCGGATAGCGCGCCAGCGCCGGCTCCAGCGCCGCGGTCCAGGTCCGGTCGGTCTCCATCAGCAGCAGCACGTCGGGGTCGACCGTCTCGATCAGGCGCAGAACCTCGTCGTGCCGCCGGTTCTCCTCCAGCAGGTTCGCCGCGAGGAAGGTGACGCCGTCCCCGGCGTCCGGCGCGAAGCGCACCTCCTTTTTGGCGAGCCGGGTGTAGGGAAAGATCCAGCGCGCCTGATGGGCGAGGCCGGCCAGCGCCAGCGCCGCGAGCAGGAGACCGGCGGGCCGGCCCAGCAGCATCGGCGCGAGCAGGACGACGAGCGCGAAGCCGCCGGCGATGTGGAGCCGGGGAAAGTCCCAGAGCCGCACCCACCAGACCCGCGACCGCGACAGCGGCAGCAGGGTGACCACGGCCAGCGCCGCCGCGAAAAGCCAGAGCACCGTCTGAAGGATCGTCGCCATGCCGCATTGGTAGCAGGCGGTTTCGCCGCGACCTAGCCTCGATCGACGGGCGCCGCTTGCGCGGATGCGGGTTTGCCGTCAAAGAACCGGCATGGTCGCGCAAAAGGCACGGCGCCTCGCTGGGAGGCTGTGGCGGGGTGCGCTGCGGATCGCGGTCGCGCTGGCGCTCGTGGCGCTGGCGCTGACGCTGGCCTTGCGCTGGATCAACCCGCCGGTCACCTGGCTGATGCTGTCCGAGCGGGCGCGGCTGGGGGGCGTCGAGCGCGACTGGGTTCCGCTGTCGGGGATGTCGGACCACCTGCCGCTGAGCGCGGTGGCGGCCGAGGACGCGAACTTCTGCCTGCACTGGGGCTTCGACGTCGCGGGCATCCGGGCGGCGCTGGCGGATTCCGAGCGGCTGCGCGGCGGCTCGACGATCAGCCAGCAGGTGGCGAAGAACGTGTTCCTCTGGCCGGCGCGGTCCTGGCTGCGCAAGGGGCTGGAGGCGGGCTTCACCGGGCTGATCGAGGCGCTGTGGCCGAAGCGGCGGATCCTCGAGGTCTATCTCAACGTCGCCGAATTCGACGAGGGGGTGTTCGGGGTCGAGGCGGCGGCGCGGCGCTACTGGGGCCTGTCGGCCGCGGATCTGGGGCCGCAGCGCTCGGCGCGGCTGATGGCGGTGCTGCCCGATCCCAAGCGCCGCTCGCCGGTCGCGGGCACCCGCTTCATCGCCAGCCGCGGCGCCGCGATCGAGAGCGGGGCCGGCACGATCCGGGCGGACGGACGGGCGGCCTGTTTCCTCTGAGCGGCGATTGCGGATGGTCTG
>CAYTMB010000569.1:0-1869 GCA_964438465.1 uncultured Rhodovulum sp.
GCATGTACGTCGCATGTACCTGTCGTACGGGAACGGGCGCGGGAGCCCCCGGTCAGGCGACCTCGTGGGCGTTGGCCTCGAAGAGGGCGAGGGTGTAGGGGTCGCGGGCGGAGCGGCTGGCGAGCGCCGCCCGGTCGAGCGCCTCGACGGCTTGGCCGTTTCGCATCACCAAGAGTCGGTCGCACATGTGGTCGATGACCGCGAGGTTGTGGCTGACCATGAGGTAGGTGAGGCCGCGCGCCTCGCGGAGGCGCGCAAGCAGGTTCAGGACCTCGGCCTGCACCGAGGCGTCGAGGGCCGAGGTCGGCTCGTCGAGGAGCAGGATCCGCGGCTCCAGCATCAGGGCGCGGGCGATGGCGATGCGCTGGCGCTGGCCGCCGGAGAGCTGGTGCGGGTAGCGGAAGCGGAAGCGCGGGTCGAGGCCGACGTCGGCGAGTGCGGCGAGCACGCGGGCGTCGCGGTCGCCGAGGCCGTGGATGGTCAGCGACTCGGCCAGCGTGGCGTCGACGGTGCGCTTGGGGTGCAGCGAGGCGTAGGGGTCCTGGAAGACCATCTGCACCTGCCGGGCGAAGGCGCGGTCGCGGCGGCGCGGCACCGGCTGGCCGTCGATGCGGATCTCGCCGGCCGAGACCGGCGCGAGGCCGCAGATCGCGCGGAGGATCGTCGACTTGCCGGAGCCCGACTCGCCGACGAGGCCGAAGGACTCGCGCTCCTCCACCGCGAAGGAGACGTCGCGCACCGCGCGCACCCGGCGCCGCTCCTGCGCGAAGGTCACCGAGAGCCCGTCGATCTCGATCATCGCCACGGCGCTACTCCGCCCAGGCCGCGTCGCGGCTGAGGACCGGCAGCGGACCGCGGGGGCCGCCGATCTTCGGCAGGCAGTTCAGCAGGCCGCGGGTGTAGGGATGCCGCGCCGCGTCGAGGTCGGCGGCCGCCAGCTCCTCCATCACCCGGCCCTTGTACATCACCATCACCCGGTCGCAGAAGCGCGAGACGAGCTGCAGGTCGTGCGAGATGAAGAGAAGGCCGAGGCCGCGCTCGCGCACCAGGTCGTCGAGGATGCGCAGCACCTCGGCCTGCACCGTGACGTCGAGCGCCGAGGTCGGCTCGTCGGCGATCAGGAGGTCGGGATCCGGGATCAGCATCATCGCGATCATCACCCGCTGGCCCATGCCGCCGGAGAGCTCGTGCGGATAGGCGGCGAGCACCCGCTCGGGGTCGCGGATCTGCACCGCCTCGAGCATGTCGATGGCCTTGCCGCGCGCCACCCGGGCGCCGAGGCCGTCGCGGCGGCGGAGCCCTTCGGTCAGCTGGTCGCCGATCCGCATCACCGGGTTCAGCGAATACTTCGGGTCCTGCATCACCATGGCGATCCGCCGGCCGCGCAGCGCGCGCATCTGCCGGCCGGAGGCGGCGAGCAGGTCGATGCCGTCGAAGGCCATGCGCCTGGCGCGCACCTCGGCGCCGGGGATCAGCCGCAGGATCGCCCGGCCGGTCATGGTCTTGCCCGAACCGCTTTCGCCGACGATCGCCAGCCGCTCGCGGTCGAGGCGGAAGGAGACGCCGCGCACCGCCTCGACCGGGCCGGTCTCGGTCCGGAAGGTGACGTGGAGGTCCTCGACCTCGAGCAGGCTCATCCGCGGCCCCCGCTGCGCGGGTCCAGCACGTCGCGCAGGCCGTCGCCGAGCAGGTTGAAGCCGAGCGAGACGATGAAGATGGCGAGGCCGGGCATGGTCGCCACCCACCACTGGTCGAAGAGGAACTTGCGGCCCGAGGAGATCATCAGCCCCCACTCCGGCAGCGGCGGCTGGGCGCCGAGGCCGAGGAAGCCGAGGCCGGCGGCGGTCAGGATGATGCCGGCCATGTCGA
>CAYTMB010000570.1:0-1864 GCA_964438465.1 uncultured Rhodovulum sp.
CCGTTAACCGCGCGCACAACCTCCGACTTGACGATTTCGTGACGAATCCGTTTGCCCCGAAGTGATTCGCGGTTATGCTGCACTGCAATGAAACCGCAGGATCTCGCCCCGGCGCCGCCCGACTCGGTCATCGCCCTCGATGCCGGCGAAGCGGTGCGCGACACGGCCTTCGGGCGCCGCGCCTACAAGCTCGCGCAGCTCAGCAAGCTCGGCCTGCCGGTGCCGCCGGGCGTGGCGCTGTCGTTCGAATGCGTGCGCCAGCTCGCCGAGGGCGGCCCGATGCCGGCGCTGCCGCTCGATTTCGCCGCCGGCGGCCTGTTCGTGCTGCGCTCCAGCCCCGAGGATCGCGCCTGGGGCGGCCCCGGCGCCATCGTCGACATCGGCCTGACCTCGGCGATGCTGCCCGACCTCGCCGCCCGCCTCGGCGAGCCGGCGGCGCTCGCGATCTACTGCCGCTTCGTCCACAGCTACGCCGTCGCGGTCGGCGCCCTCGACCCCGAGGACTTCGAGCCGCTGCGCCACGGGCCGGGAACCAGCCGTCCCGATCCCGACGCCGCCGCATTCCGGCAGCTGCTTGCGGAAAAACGCGAAATCTACGCCGAGGCGACCGACGCGGCTTTCCCCGACGATCCGCTGGACCAGCTCGAATACGCCGCCCGCGCCATGGCCCGCGCCTGGAACGCCCCCTCGGCCCGCATCCTGCGCGAGGCGCGCGGCGCCCCCGGGGACGCCGGTCTCGGCCTGATCGTGCAGCGGCACGCCGCGCGCCCCGGCGGCGGCCCGGCCGCGTTCGGCCGGTTCCAGGCCGTCGACGGCAAGACCGGCGCGCCGGCGGTCTCCGGCGGCTTCGTCCGCACCGGCGAGGCCGCGACCCGCCCGCTCGACGACCTCGACCCCGCCGCGCTCGCGGCGCTCTCGACCGCCGCCCGCGCCGCCGCCCTCGGCCTCGGCGAGGCGTTCCAGTTCGACTTCGCCCACGGCGACGACGGCCTCGCGATCCTCGACGCCGTCCCGGTCAAGCGCAACGCCCGCGCCTCGGTGCGCATCGCGGTCGATCTCGCCAACGCCGGCGCGATCACCCGCTCCGAGGCGCTGCTGCGGGTCGATCCGCGCAACCTGATCGAGCATCTCCACCCGCAGATCGACCCCGCCGCGCCGCGCGACGTCTTCGCGACCGGCCTCGGCGCCAGCCCCGGCGCCGCCACCGGCCGGCTGGTGCTGACCCCCGAAGCCGCCCAGGCCGCCGCCGCCCAAGGCGAGGCGACCATCCTCGTGCGCGTCGAGACCACGCCCGAGGACATCCGCGGCATGCACGCCGCCCGCGGGGTGCTGACCATCCGCGGCGGCATGTCGAGCCACGCGGCGGTGATCGCCCGCGGCCTCGGGCTGCCCTGCGTCGTCGGGGCCGGCGAGCTGCGCCTCGACCTCGAATCCGGCACGGTCGCCACCCAGGACGGCCGCATCCTGCGCGTCGGCGCGCTGATCACCCTCGACGGCGCCAAGGGCCAGGTCATGGTCGGCGCCCCCGCCACCATCGCGCCCGAGCTCGGCGGCGCCTTCTCCGAACTGCTCGACTGGGCCGACGCCGCCCGCGACCTCGGCGTGCGCGCCAACGCCGACACCCCGGCCGAGGCGCGCATGGCCCGCGACTTCCGCGTCGAGGGCATCGGCCTCTGCCGCACCGAGCACATGTTCTTCGATGCGGCCCGGATCACCGTGATGCGCGAGATGATCCTCGCCGACGGCCGCGCCGAACGCATGGCCGCGCTCGACCGGCTGCTGCCGATGCAGCGCGACGACTTCCGCGAACTCTTCGAGATCATGCGCGGCCTGCCGGTGACCATCCGCCTGCTCGACCCGCCGC
>CAYTMB010000571.1:0-1859 GCA_964438465.1 uncultured Rhodovulum sp.
TGCCGAGCTCGGCCGCGATCGAGGACGACACCCGCCCCGCGACCATCAGCCCGCCGAGCACCGGCCCGAGTTCGCGCACGATGCCGATGGCGACGATCGAGGGCACCACGGTCTCGGCGCTGAACCGCGCGCCGCCGGCGTAGATCTGCAAGGCCAGCGCCCCGCCGGTGAAGAGCGTGGTCAAGCCCACCACCGGCAGCGAGAAATACCCGATCCGCAGCAGCTGGCGGCCAAGCTCGCCCCAGTAGAACGGCGGACGGACGAGGTGCGACACCGTCTCGGCGGCGAAGGTCGCGATGCGGCCGGTCGCCGCCAGCAGCCCCAGCGTGGAGCGGCCGATCGAGGCGAGAAGGCCGAACAGGGTCTGGACGAGGATCATGCGGCGGGTCCGGGGGCGGGGGAGGCCCCCAGATAGACCCGTTCGTAGCGCGCGCCAAGGCTGGTCAGGATCTCGTAGCCGATGGTGCCGGCGGCGGCGGCGAGATCGTCGACGGTCTGGCGGGCGTTGAGGATCTCCAGCATGTCGGGAACCTCGCCGCGCAGGTCGGTGACATCGACGGTGATCAGATCCATCGAGACCCGGCCCACCAGCGGACAGGCGGTCTCGCCGGCGTAGAGCCGCACCCCGGGCCCGCCGCCGATGGCGCGGATCAGCCCGTCCGCATAGCCGGCGCCGAGGGTCGCGATCCGCGACGGCCGCGCGGCCGTCCAGGCCGCGCCGTAGCCGACGCCCTCGCCCACGGCGACGTCGCGCACCTGCACCACCGGCAGCGCCAGCGTCACGACCGGCCGCGCCGCCGCGAAGGGCGCGCCACCGTAGAGCCCGACGCCAGGACGGGTCAGGTCGAAATGGTACTCGGCGCCGAGCAGCACGCCCCCCGTCGCCGCGAGGCTGCGCCGGACCCCCGGCAGGCGGGCGGCGGCGGCGCGGAACGCCGCGTGCTGGGCGGCGTTCTGCGGATGCGCCGGCGTGTCGGCGCAGGCGAGATGGCTCATCGCCAGCCGCAGGTCGAGGCGCGGCAGCAGCGGCGCGATGGCCGCCAGCTCGTCGGGCTCCAGCCCCAGCCGGTTCATGCCGCTGTCGAGCTGCAGCGCGCAGGGCAGGTCGGAACATTTCTCAAGGAAATAGTACACTTGCGCCGGACTGTCGAGACAGGGGGTCAGGTCGTGCGCCCGGCAGGGCGCCTCGTCGCCGCGCATCAGCCCGTCGAAGACGAAGATCGCCGGCCCCGGCCCCAGCGCCGCGCGCAGGGCGGCGCCTTCTTCGGCCAGCGCGACGAAGAAGCTGCGCGCCCCCGCCGCCGCCAGCGCCGGCCCGACCGCGGCGGCGCCGAGCCCGTAGCCGTCGGCCTTGACCACGGCGGCGGTCTCGACGCCCGGGCCGCTCAGCGCGTCGAGCGCGCGCCAGTTGGCGACGACGGCGCCGAGGTCGATGGTCAGGCGGGCGCGGGCGATGGTCCTGGTCTCCTTGCGGCTCCCGCCCGACAGGGCCGCATTGCGCGGCCCGGGTCAAGGCCCGTTCCCGCCGGTTAAAAATCCGTTGACGCGATCAGAATTCCGCTTGAATTACAATTGATTAGGCGTCTGTGCACGCGTGCACACCCCGTGCTCGGATCAACCCGTATCGATCTGCGCGCCGCTCTGGTAGGGCTTCACCAGGTTGGAGAAGCGGGTGAACTCGCCCTCGAAGGCCAGATCCACCGTGCCGATCGGGCCGTGGCGCTGCTTGCCGATGATGACCTCGGCCTTGCCGCGCAGCGCGTCCATCGCGGTCATCCATTTCATCATCGCCTCGCCGTCGTGCTCGCCCGGCTTCTCGCGCTCCTTGTAGTATTCCTCGCGGAACACGAACATCACCA
>CAYTMB010000572.1:0-1856 GCA_964438465.1 uncultured Rhodovulum sp.
AGCGGATGTCGGGTTTGTCCACCCCCATGCCGAAGGCGATGGTCGCGCAGACGATCAGCCCGTCCTCGCGCTGGAACCGCGTCTCGGCCCGGCGGCGCTCGTCGGGCTGCATCCCGGCGTGATAGGCGAGCGCGAGGTGCCCGGCTTCGGTGAAGGCCTGCGCCAGCGTCTCGGTCTTGGCCCGGCTCGAGCAGTAGACGATCCCCGACCGCCCCCGCCGCGCCGCGACGAAGTCCATCAGCTGGCGGCGCGGGTTGTCCTTGGCGCGGAACGCGAGGTTGAGGTTCGGCCGGTCGAAGCCGCGCAGATAGATCTCCGGCGCCGCCTTGCCGAACAGCCGCGCGACGATCTCGGCCCGGGTCTCGGCGTCGGCGGTCGCGGTCAGCGCCACGGTCTGCACCCCGCCGAGCGCCGCGCGCAGCTCGCCGATGCGCAGGTAGTCCGGGCGGAAGTCGTGCCCCCACTGGCTGACGCAATGCGCCTCGTCCACCGCCAGCATCCGCACGCCGATCCGGCGCAGGAGGCCCGCCGTGCCCGGCGCCGCCAGCCGCTCGGGCGCCATGTAGAGCAGCTTCATCCGCCCGTCGTCGAGCGCCGCGAAGGTCTCCTCGGTCTCCTCGGCGGTGTTCTGCGAGGTCAGCGCGCCGGCGGCGATGCCCGCCGCCTGCAAGCCGCGCACCTGGTCGCGCATCAGTGCGATCAGCGGCGAGATCACCAAGGTGACGCCCGGCCGGGTCAGCGCGGGCAGCTGGAACAGCAGCGACTTGCCGCCGCCGGTCGGCATGATCGCGAGCACGTCGCGCCCGGCCTCGACCGCCTCGACGATCTCCTCCTGGCCGGGGCGGAACTCGGGAAAGCCGAACACCTCGGCGAGCAGGCGGCGGGCTTCGGTCACGACGGGTTCAGGCGGAGGATGGAGATCATCGCGCTCCCATACCGGCGGGCGTCGAGCAGCGTCAACCCGGGGTTGGGCGCGATCGCCGCGCCCTCCTCCCAGACCAGCAGCGCGCCGGGCGCCAGCCAGCCGCCGTCCAGCGCCGCCGCCACCGCGCGCTCGCCGAGGCCCCGGCCATAGGGCGGGTCGAGGAACACCAGATCGAACGCCTCGCCTTGGTTCGGCCCCAGCCTCGTCGCGTCGCGCTCGATCACCCGCGCGGCGTCCCCGGCCCGCAGCCGCGCGATGTTGGCGCGCAGCAGCGCCAGCGCCGGGCGGCCGGTCTCGACGAAGGCCGCCGCCGCGGCGCCGCGCGACAGCGCCTCCAGCCCCAGCGCGCCGGTGCCGGCGAAGAGGTCGAGCACACGCGCGCCGCGCACCGGGTCGCCGTAGCCGCCGTGGGCGAGCAGGTTGAACAGCGCCTCGCGCACCCGGTCGGTGGTCGGGCGCAGCCGGGCGGCCTCGTCGCCGGCGCCGACCTCGGCCAGCCGCGTCCCGCGGCGCTCGCCGCCGACGATGCGCATCAGCCGAGCGTCTTGAGGTCGGCGCCCGGGTCGGCGATGCGGTCGGGATCGGGCGAGACGCCGGCCTCGATCCAGCGCTTGCCGGTCATGTAGGCCCGCGCGTCGTTCATCGCATCCACCGCCAGCAGCCGCGGCCCGGCGTAGTACCACACCGATTCCGCCCCCGGCCGCGGGCCCGGCCGCGTCACCGTGCGCTCCCAGCCGGCGTTCAGCCCGGCGATCTGCAGCTTCACGTCGTACTGGTCCGACCAGAACCACGGCCGGGCGACATAGGCGACCCCGGCCCCCATCATGCTCTCCGCCACCGCCTCGGCGTGGTCGATGGCGTGCGGCACGCTCTCGAGCCGGATCAGCCGGCCGGCATGGGGAAAGCTCGCGCAGTCGCCGGCGGCGTAGAT
>CAYTMB010000573.1:0-1855 GCA_964438465.1 uncultured Rhodovulum sp.
GATGAAAGACGCTGACTTCGCCCTCGCCGCCCAGATGATCCGCCAGCACGCCGAGCTGTTTCTGGCCCACTGCCGCGACCTGGGCATTCCCGAGGCCGAGGCCCGCGCCGCGCTCGCGACGCCGCAGGTGGCGTCCACAACGACCGTGCTGGCGCTCAGCGTCCTGACCCTGCGGCTGCCGGCCGCGGGCACCGCATAGGAGACCCCCCCATGGCAGCAACCGACCTGGAACGTCTGGTTGTCCAACTCTCGGCCGACGTGAAGTCCTATGAGAACGCCATGGCGCGGGCGCAGGGCGTCACCAAGTCGCGGCTCGACCGGATCCGACGCGACGCGACCGGGGCCACTGGCGCGGTGGACGCGGCCTTCCGGCGTGCCGGCCGGGGCGCGGATACCTTCAGGACCAGTACGGCGAACATCGGAGCGTCAACGGCGCTGTTTCGGTCGCAGGTGCAGAACGCGTCGTTTCAGATCGCCGACTTCGCGACCCAGGTCGCGGGCGGCACCTCGGCGACAAGGGCGCTTTCGCAGCAGCTGCCGCAGCTTCTCGGCGCGTTCGGCGCGCTGGGGGCGGTGCTCGGCGCAGGCGTCGCGATCGGGATCCCGCTCGTCTCCGCGGCGCTCCGCGGGCTGGGCAACGAGTCGGTGCCGCTGGAGGACCGGATGAAGGCGCTCAAGGAGGCGCTGGTCGCGGTGCGCGAGGCGGCCGAGTTGCAGGCGCTGAGCGTTGACGAGTTGATCAAGAGATATGGCGCTGCGGATTCGGCGGTGCGCACGCTGATCGCCAGCATCGCGCAGCTCTCGGTGGATCAGGCCGCGCAGGCGGTGCGGGATATGCAGCGCGCCTTCGCCGAGTTCCTGGACCCGACCTTCTTCCAGATCGCAGCCGACGGCGTGGGCGAGATCAACACGGGCGTCGCGAACCTGGTCGGGGCCTTCGACTTGTCGGTGGACGCGGCAACCGAGCTTCAGCACGCGATCAGGGGCTTCGCCGAGGCGTCCGGTATCGAGGAGGCGTTCCAGGCGCTGGTCGGCATCCTCGACCAGATAGAGAAGTCCCGCACTGCCACGGGCGAGCTGTCCAACGAGATGACCGAGTTCAAGCGGCAGGTGACCGAAGCGGCGGATCAGGTCGGGCAGGTCCGCGCGCAGGTGGACAGCGTGAGCGCGGCCACGGCGGCGGCCACGGCGGCGGCCAACGGCCTTGCGCGGGCCTGGGGCGAGGTTGCCCGGTCATCGGCCGTGGCGGCCTCCATGGCGGCCTCTGCGGCGCGCAGGGCCGGGGCGAGGGCCGCACCGGGCCAGTTCCCCACGCCGGACGGGCGCGGAGGCGGGCCGGGTGACTTCCCCATCTTCACGCCAGCGCCCACGGCCGAGGACTTCCCGCTCTACGGCTATGGTGGCCAGGGGTCCACCTCGAGCGGCGGTCGTGGCGGCGGTGGGCGCCAGGCTGCACGCTCCGCCGATCAGGACATGCGGGCGCGCCAGCGGCAGATTCGCGACATGCTGCGCCAGGTCGCCGAGGAACAGCTGCGGGTGGAGCGCACCAATGAGCGGGTTGCGGCATCCTTCGCCGGCGTGTTCTCCGCGGCGATCGACGGCGCGGACAGCCTGAAGGACGCGCTTGCGGGGCTCGCCCGGCAGCTCGGCAACCTGTTCCTCCAGCGGGGCTTCGAGCAGCTGCTGGCGGGTTCTGGCATCGGGGCCGCCGTCAGCCGCGCAATCCCCGGCTTCGCGAACGGCACCCGCTTCGCCCCCGGCGGGCTGGCGCTGGTGGGCGAGCGCGGCCCCGAGCTGGTCAACCTTCCGCGCGGCGCGCAGGTGATCCCGAACCACGAGATCGGCGGCATGGGCG
>CAYTMB010000574.1:0-1847 GCA_964438465.1 uncultured Rhodovulum sp.
CCGGCGAGCGAGGCGGTGTGGCTGAAGGCGGCGGCCTGCGCGGCGGCGGAGCGGCCGGCCTTCAGGACGACGACGGGCTTGCCGAGGGCGCGGGCGGCGGCGGCCATCGCCTCGAAGGCGCGCAGGTCGCCGAAGCCCTCGACATGCAGGCCGAGGGCGGTGACGCGGGGGTCTTCGAGCGCGGCGGTCGCGAGGGCGGCGAGGGAGGTCTGGGCCTGGTTGCCGGCGGTCAGCATGTAGGCGAGCGGCAGGCCGCGGCGCTGCATGGTGAGGTTGATCGCGAGGTTCGAGGACTGGGTGACGATCGCGACGCCGGTCTCGACCGGGACGCCGCCGTGCTGGTCGGGCCAGAGCGGGACGTTGTCGAGGTAGTTGACGAAGCCGTAGCAGTTGGGGCCGAGGATCGGCATGTCGCCCGCCGCCTCGACGAGGGCGGACTCCAGCGCGGCGTCGCCGGCCTCGCGGAAGCCGGACGCGAAGCAGACCGCGCCGCCGGCGCCGGCTTCGGCGAGGGCGCGGACCACCTCGACGGTCCGGGCGCGGTTGACGCCGACGAAGGCGGCGTCGGGGACGGCGGGCAGGCGGCGGTGGCAGGGCACGCCGCGGATCTCGGTCCGGGTCGGGTGGATCGGCCAGATCGGGCCGGGGAAGCCGGCGCGCTGAAGCTGGGCGATGACGTTCCCGGCCCAGGCGCCGCCGTAGAGGGCGATGGAGCGGGGCGCGAGCAGGCGGGCGAGGCCGGAAGTGGGCACGCGTGCGCAGCCAGTCAAATCATTGATTTTACTTGATTTACCTGGTTCCGTCAACACATTCTCAACCATTCGGGCGCGCCCTCACGCGCCCAGCGGGCGCAGCAGGGCGCGGCTGATGATGTGGCGCTGGATCTCGCTGGTGCCCTCCCAGATCCGCTCGACGCGGGCGTCGCGCCAGATCCGTTCCAGCGGCAATTCGTCCATCAGGCCCATGCCGCCGTGGATCTGGATCGCCTCGTCGGCGACGAAGGCGAGCACCTCGCTCGCCTTCAGCTTGGCCATCGCCATGTCGGCCTCGCTCGCCGTGCCCCGGTCGTATTTCCAGGCGGCATGCCAGAGCAGCAGCTCGGCCGCCTGCAGCTCGGTCGCCATGTCGGCGAGCTTGAAGCTCACGCCCTGGAACTTGCCGATCGGCTGGCCGAACTGCCTGCGGGTCGCGGCCCAGTCTACCGCGTGGGCGAAGGCGCGCTCGGCGCGGCCGAGGCAGGTGGCGGCGACCTGCAGCCGGGTGGCGCCGAGCCACCGGTTCGCCACCTCGAAGCCCCGGTGCGGCTCGCCGAGCACGGCGGAGGCCGGCAGGCGGACGTCGTCGAACTCGAGGATCTGGTTGGTGTAGCCGCGGTGCGAGACGTTGCGGTAGCCGTCGCGCACGGTGAAGCCGGGGGCGCCCTTGTCGACGAAGAAGGCGGTGATCCGCTTCTTGCGGCCGCGCGGCGTCTCCTCCTCGCCGGAGGCCATGAAGGCGATCGCGAAATCGGCGATGTCGGCATGGCTGATGAAATGCTTGACCCCGTTCAGCACCCAGTCGTCGCCGTCCCGCCGCGCCGTCGCCTTCATGCCGCGCAGGTCCGAGCCCGCGTCCGGCTCGGTCATCGCGAGGCAGTCCCATGTCTCGCCGCGCACGCAGGGATCGAGGTATTTCGCCCGCTGCTCGGGCGTGCCGGCGCAGAGGATGTTCGAGGGCCGCGCGACGCAGGTCCAGTGCAGCGCGTAATTGGCCCGGCCGAGCTCGCGCTCGTAGAGCAGCCAGGTCAGGGTATCGAGCCCGGCGCCGCCGAATTCCTCGGGGATGTTGGCGGCGTAGAGGCCGGCGGC
>CAYTMB010000575.1:0-1844 GCA_964438465.1 uncultured Rhodovulum sp.
AGGCCGGCGACCTGGTGGAGGCCGACCGCAACGACATCCGTTTGACCCGTCCGGTCGCGCTCGACATCATGGAGGCGCACGTCGAGGCCGAGCGCGGAATTGCACCGCATCTGCTCACGGAACGGAGGGCGGACCTGTCGCGCCTCTTCGGCGACTTCGAGGACATCGACCCCGAGTTCAACCTCTGGATCGCGGTGCAGCGCGAGCGGCTGATCTCCCAGCTCATCTCGCGGCTCGAGGGCGCGCTCGCCTCGGCGACGAGCGACAGCCAGCGGCTCGGGCTCGCCGAGGCCCTGGCCCACGTCGATCCCACCCACGAGGGTGCGTGCCGGGCGGCGATGCAGGCGCATCTGGCGCTCGGCGATACGCCCCAGGCGATGCGCTGCTACGAGCGGCTCTGGCAGGTGCTGGAGGAGGACTTCGACGTCGAGCCGTCGGAGAAGACGCAAGGGCTCTACGTCGCGATCAAGCAGGGTCAGGTGCAGCCGCGGCCGCAGGCCCCGGCGGCGGCGCCGGCTCCGGACCTGCTGGCGCCCATCGCCATCGTCGTCGAGCCGATCCAGGGGGAGCTGCCCGGACCCCACCGCTACTTCGGGCCGATCTTCCGCGACGAGATGATCGGCGCGCTGTCGCGGTTCCGCGACTGGCTGGTGATCGACGGCGACCAGGAGGGGCCGACGCCGCCGACCTACCGCGCCTACAACCTGCGGATCGCGCTGCACGGCCGCGACGAGGGGATCATGGTCGGGATGCGGCTGCTCGACCAGGCGGACGGGCACTGCGTCTGGGCGGAGCGCTCGACGGCGACGCTCGAGGGCATGTCGGCGCTGCACCGCGCGGCGCTGCGGCAGCTGGCGCTGGCGCTCAACGTGCACCTGTCGACGCCGCGGCTGCAGTCGGCGCGGGAGACGGCGAGCCCGATGGGGCGCAAGTACGAGCTCTGGATGCAGGCGCAGGCGCTGTTCACCGAGTGGCGCGCCGAGACCGACGCCCGCGCCGAGGTGATCCTGCGCGAGCTCGTCGCCACCACGCCGGACTTCGCGCCGGCGATGGTGGCGCTGGCGCAGGTCCTGAACTCGCGGCCGATCATCTGTGCCGGCGAGACCCGCCGGCCCGAGGCGCTGCAGGAGTCGCTGGCCCTGACCTCGCGGGCGGTGAACCTCGATCCGCTCGACTCCCGCACCCACCTCTGCCGCTCCTGGAGCCATGCCATCGCCGGCTCGCACGACGCGGCGCTCAGCCATCTCGGCCTGGCGCTCGACCTCAACGAGAACGACCCCTGGACGATCATCTCCGCGGCGCTGGGTTTCGCCTTCGCCGGCGAGCTGGAGCGGGCGCGCGACCTGATCGGCCAGGCCCGGGCCTTCGGCCTGCGCCACAGCCGCGCCGCCCAGGGCTACATGGCGACCGCGGCGTACCTGACCGGCGACTACAAGCTCTCCGAGGAGGCCGCCGAGCTCGCCGGCGACGCGATCACCAACCTGCCCGGCTGGCAGGCGGCGAGCCGGATCCGCCGCGGCGATCCCGAGGCCGCCGGCCGCGCCATGGCGCGGTTCTTCGAGCTGGCGCGGTCGAGCTGGACCGGCCGGCGCACGCCGGGCGACGTCGAGATCATCGACTGGTTCATGGGCTGCTTCCCGATCCGCTCGGAGGAGACGCGCGCCGCGCTGCGCCGGGACCTGATGGCGGCGCTGGACGAAAAAGGGCGGCTGGACTAGCCAGCCGCCAAGTCGTGGTCAGGGAGGATGCAAACCGGACGCAACGGCTTGCGGCGGAGCCCAGGCTACTTGCACTGGGCAATGGTGTAGTCGCCGACCCGGGCCAGCAGGATGTCGAGCGGGGTC
>CAYTMB010000576.1:0-1842 GCA_964438465.1 uncultured Rhodovulum sp.
CTGTTCAACTACCGCGGCTTCGGCTGGCTGCTGATCGAGGCGGCGGGCAACAACGACATCGACCTGCTGCTCGCCTGCTCGATCGTGGCGGTGGTGATCGTGCTGGTGACGCAGCTGATCTCGGACATCGGCTATGTCTATCTCAACCCGCGCATCCGGGTGAGCGGTTAGATGGAGTTGACCTTCCTCGGGCCGGGCGCAATCGTCGCGCGCCTGCTCGCGCAGTTCCTGCCGGTCTGGATCGGGATGGCGGCGATCATGGGCGCGAGCTTCGTGTTCCGGCGGCGGCTCGGCTTCTACGGGCGGATCTACGACAGCCCGATCGGGATGTTCGGCCTGGCGCTGGTGCTGTTCTGGCTGCTGACGGCGATCTTCGCGCATTGGGTGGCGCTGTTCGACGCCTATGCCCAGCTGCGCGCGCTGCAGAACAAGGCGCCGGGGGTGATCGACCCGGAGAACGGGTTGCCGTATCTGTTCGGCGGCGACGCGCTGGGGCGCGACGTGTTCAGCCGCATGGTCTACGGCAGCCGGTCGGTGATGGTGATCGCGCCGCTGGCGACGCTGTTCGCCTATATGGTCGGGATCACGCTGGGCCTGCCGGCCGGGTATTTCGGCGGCTGGCTCGATACGGTGTTGAGTTTCCTCGCCAATCTGGTGCTGGCGTTTCCGGTGATCCTGCTGTTCTACCTGCTGGTGACGCCCGAGATCCGCCAGACCGCGATCCCGGGGACGATGGCGGCGGTGCTGTTCATCTTCCCGATCATCTTCCTGTCGGTGTTCTTCTGGAGCCGGTTCCGCGAACGGCCCGAGGTGCTGTGGATATATCTGGCGCCGGTCATCCTGATCGGCGGCTTCATCTATCTCGGGCTGATCGGCGTCTGGGACCCGACCGGGCTGATCCGGATGGACTCCAACACCCTCAACATCTTCCTCGCCGTGGTGTTCATCTCCTCGCCGACGGTGTTCCGCATCGTCCGCGGCCTGACGCTCGACATCAAGACCCGCGACTACGTCGCCGCCGCCCAGACCCGCGGCGAGCGGCCGTGGTACATCATGATGTGGGAGATCCTGCCGAACGCGCGCGGGCCGCTGATCGTCGATGCCTGCCTCAGAATCGGATATACGACCATCCTGCTGGGAACGCTGGGGTTCTTCGGATTGGGCGTCAGCCCGGAGAGCCCGGACTGGGGCTCGACGATCAACGAGGGACGCAAGCTCCTGCGCATCTACGTCCACCCCGCCCTGCCGCCGGCGCTGGCGATCATGAGCCTGGTGCTGGGGCTGAACCTGCTCGCCGACGCGATGCGCGAGCAGTCGATGAAGGACTGATCCGATGAAACCGCCAGCCGCAGGCCAGCCCAGGGACTACGCCGAGGCGCCGATCCTCGAGATCGACGACCTCTCGATCAGCTTCTTCACCCGCGCCGGCGAGATCCCCGCGGTGATGAACTTCTCCGCCACGGTGATGCCCGGCCAGGCGCTGGGGCTGGTCGGCGAGAGCGGCTGCGGCAAATCCACGGTGGCGCTCGGGGTGATGCGCGACCTCGGCAAGAACGGCCGGATCGTCGGCGGCTCGATGCGGTTCAAGGGCCGCGATCTGATCGGAATGTCCGACGCCGACCTGCGCCAGATCCGCGGCAAGGAAATCGCGATGATCTACCAGGAGCCGATGGCCTCGCTGAACCCGGCGATGAAGGTCGGCCGGCAACTGATGGAAGTGCCGATGATCCACGAGGGCGCGAGCGCCGCCTCCGCCCGCGCGCAGGCGCTGGCGATCGTCGAGGCGGTGCGGCTGCCCGACCCGAAGCGCATCCTCGACGCCTATCCGCACCAGCTTTCGGG
>CAYTMB010000577.1:0-1841 GCA_964438465.1 uncultured Rhodovulum sp.
CCCGCTGATGCGATCCGGGGGGCGCGTCCTGCAACGGACGCGCCCCGAGGCGATCAAGTGGAGTTCGTAGTTTCCACAGGCGGGATGCGCTGGAGCGGGGTCCGATCCGGCGGCGCCGGCCCGCCCGCTCCGGAGTCTCGATCTGTCGCGGTATCCCGATCACCCGACGATCCCGCCCGGCTGGCCCCCGCGTCAGGCGTCCCGCTCCAGCGCGCGCCAGCCGATGTCGCTGCGACAGAAGCCGCCGGGCCAGTCCACCGCATCCGCGAGCGCATAGGCGCGGGCGCGGGCCTCGGCGAGCGTGGCGCCGCGGGCGGTGGCGTTCAGCACCCGGCCGCCGGCGGAGACGACCGCGCCACCGGCGCGGCGGGTGCCGGCGTGGAACAGCTGCGCCCAGGGACCGGCCGGCTCGGGCAGGCCGATGACCTCGTCGCGGGCATGGGCGCCGGGATAGCCGCGCGCGGCGAGCACCACGGTCAGCGCATGGTCCTCGGCCCAGTTCACCCGGGTCCCGGCGAGGCGGCCCTCGGCGCAGGCGAGGCAGGCGTCGAGCAGCTGGCCGCCGAGGCGCAGCGCCAGCGCCTGGGTCTCGGGATCGCCGAAACGCACGTTGTATTCGACCAGCCGCGGCGCGCCGTCCTCGACCATCAGCCCGGCGTAGAGCATGCCCTGGAACGGCGTCCCGCGGCGGACCATCTCGGCCAGCGTCGGCCGGACAATCTCGGCCAGCGCGCGCTCGGTGACCTCCGGGGTCATCAGCGGGGCGGGGGAATAGGCCCCCATGCCGCCGGTGTTCGGACCCTCGTCGCCGTCGAAGGCGCGCTTGTGGTCCTGCGCGGTGCCCAGCACCAGCAGGTCGGTCCCGTCGGCGAGCACGAACAGGCTCGCCTCCTCGCCGGCCAGCACCGCCTCGATCACCACCCGCGCGCCCGGGCCTTCCGCGAAGATCGCGTCGAGCGCGGCCTGCGCCTCGGCCTCGGTCGCGGCCACGGTCACGCCCTTGCCGGCGGCCAACCCGTCGGCCTTGATCACGATCGGCGCCCCGCGGTCGGCGAGCCAGGCGCTCGCGGCCGCGGGGTCGGTGAAGGTCTGGCTCTCGGCGGTCGGCGCGCCGCAGGCGGCGCAGATCTCCTTGGTGAAGGCCTTGGAGGCCTCGAGCCGCGCCGCCGCCCGGCTCGGGCCGAACACCGTCATCCCGCCGGCGCGCAGCACGTCGGCGACGCCCTCGGCCAGCGGCGCCTCGGGGCCGATCATCACGAACTCGATGGCGTTCTCGCGGGCGAAGGCCAGCACCTTGTCGCCGTCGAGGATGTCGAGCGCCACGCAGGTCGCCACCTCGGCGATGCCGGCGTTGCCGGGCGCGCACCACAGCCGGTCGCATTTGGGATTGGCCGCGAAGGCCCAGGCCAGCGCGTGCTCGCGTCCGCCGCCGCCGAGGATGAGGATGTTCATGCGCCCGCCTCCTTGGCCCCGCGTCGCGCGGGTTCTATGGTGCGCCCCGGAGCGGCGCAAGCGAGGGGCCATGGATTTGTTCGAGGAGCCCGCCCCCGGCGGCAACGCGCCGGAGTTCACCGTCACCGAGATCGCCGGCGCGGTGAAGCGGGTGATCGAGGGCGAGTTCGGCCGGGTCCGCGTGCGCGGCGAGATCGGCCGGGTGTCGCGGCCGGCCTCGGGGCATGTCTATCTCGACCTGAAGGACGACCGCGCGGTGCTCGGCGCGGTGATCTGGAAAGGCGCGCTGCGCGGGCTGGCCGCAAAGCCCGAGGAGGGGCTGGAGGTGGTCGCCACCGGCCGGCTGACCACCTTCCCCGGCGCGTCGAAATACCAGATGGTCATCGAGG
>CAYTMB010000578.1:0-1839 GCA_964438465.1 uncultured Rhodovulum sp.
CCGCCTACCAGTCGATGCGCGAGGTCTGGCACGGCCGCAAGGACGTCGACGACCTGCGCATCGCCGCCTATCTCGTCTCGATCGGCCGCGTCGCCGCGAGCTATCGCTCGAAGGGGCTGTAGCCGGCGGTCAGCCCTGCGCCAGCCGCGCCTTGAGCTGGCGGACCGCCTCGGCGCTGGTGGCGGCGGCGGCGCCGGGCGCGTCGTTTGTGGGCGGTCGCCGGCACGACGCATGGACCTCGCGCGGCCGCAGCCGGGCGAGGATCGGCCCGACGCTGTCGGCGGTGATGCCCGCGCCGGGCATGATCCCGATCCGTCCGGCGGCGCGCGCCGTCGCGGCGATCAGCCCCTCGATGCCGTCGAGCGCGCTTTCCCGGCCGCCCGAGGACAGGATGCGCTCGAACCCGAGCGCAATCGCGGCGTCGACCGCCTCGGCCGGGTCGGGCGTCACGTCGAAGGCGCGGTGGAGCGTGCGGCCGAGTCCGCTCGCGGCGGCGACCAGTCCGGCGAGGCCGTCCACGTCGAGTCGGCCATCCGTTCGAGAAGCGCCGAGCACCACCCCGGCGAGCCCGGCTTCGCGCACGCAGGCGATGTCCCGCCGCATCCGCGCCAACTCCACCTCGTTGAAGGCGAAGTCGCCGCCGCGCGGGCGGATCATCGCGTAGACCGGCAGCGGCGCCCGCGCCGCGAGCCACATCAGTTCCCGCGTCGGGGTCAGGCCGCCGACCTCGAGCGCCGCACAGAGTTCGATGCGGTCCGCGCCCCCGATGATCGCCGCATTGAGGCCGGCGAAGCTGTCGACGCAGATCTCGAGCAGCGGCGTCATGGCGCCGCCCGGGCCAGCAGCGCCGCGCCAACGAGGCCCGGTTCGGCGAGGCCGGCGCCGCTGACCACCAGCGGCGCGTCGCCGCGGCGCAGGATGCGGGCGCGCACCGCCGCGTCGAGCCGCGCCATGAGCGGGCCGACCCCGCCCAGCCCGCCGCCGACCGGCACGATCTCGGCGCCGACGGTGTTGACCACCATCGCCAGCGGCCCGGCGACGAGGTCGGTCCAGACATCGACCGTGCGCGCCGCCGCCGCGTCGCCGTCGCGCCAGGCCGCGACGATCTCGCGGCTGGTCCGCGCCGCGCCGTGAACATGCGCGTGCAGCCGCTCCATCCCGCGGGCGGCCCCCACCGTGTCGAGGCAGCCGGTCAGGCCGCAGCCGCAGGGAAACCGCGGCAGATGCAGCGGCGGCGTTCCGGCTTCGGTCGCGGCGACCGGCCCGTGGCCCCATTCGCCGGCGTAGCCGCCCGCGCCCAGCAGGAGCCGGCCGTCGATGACGAGGCCGCCGCCGACGCCGGTGCCGAGCACTGCGCCGAACACGATCCGCCGGCCGCGCCCGGCGCCCTCCAGCGCCTGCGCCAGCGCGAAGCAGTCGGCGTCGTTGCCGAGGATGCAGCGCCGTCCGAGCCGGCGTTCCAGCTCGGCCGCCAGCCCGGTTCCGTCGACGCAGGGGATGTTGGCGCAGGTGAGCCGCCCGGAGGCGGGGTCGACGACGCCGGCGATGGCGATGGCCGCCGGCGCGCCCGTCGGCGTCCCGCCCGCCGCCAGCGCCGCCGCGAGGGCCGCGGCGAAGGCGTCGAGGTCGTCGCGCGGCGTCGGCCGGGCCCCGAGCGGGCGCAGGCCTCCGGGGCCGGACACCGCCGCCTTGATCTCGGAGCCGCCGATGTCGAAGCAGGGGATGTCGGGCTGCAACGCGGATCTCCCGCCGCGCGATGCGGCGGGTTCCAGATAGCGGCTCGCCGCGGCGGAGACAAACCCCGCTGTTCGCGGGCGGTCGGAGAACGCTCTGCACAAC
>CAYTMB010000579.1:0-1832 GCA_964438465.1 uncultured Rhodovulum sp.
GGTCAGACCTTGAGCTGGCCCGCGCTCTTGCGGCCGTCGCGGCCGTCGATCAGTTCGAATTCGATCGGCTGGTCGTCCTTGAGCGACTGCAGGCCGGCGGCCTGGACCGCGGTGATGTGGACGAAGATGTCCTTGCCCCCGTCAGCGGGCTGGATGAAGCCGTAGCCCTTCTCGGTGTTGAACCATTTGACCGTGCCTTTTGCCATGCGAGACAGTCCTCAAGTCAATTCACGGCGCCCACCCGCGCCGACTTCGCCGGTTAGAGGCGGCGATTTTACCGCGAATCAGCCATCAAACAAAGCGCCTTGTCCGGAAGCCGTCTCGGGGCTGGTAAGGGCGGCCGGGGGCGTTTATGGTCGCCGACATCCGTTCGGCCACAGGGAAATCCGGCCCGATGTCATCCTCCAGCCTGCAGCTTCTGGCCTTCGTCGTGCTCGCCGCCATCGTGCTCGCCACGGGCTTCGGGGCGATCGGGGCGACCGGCGGGTTCTAGATGGCCGCACAACGCTTCGGCGGCAAATACTCGCCCGACGGCGCGCCGCAGCCGGGCGCGCCGCATCCCGGGCCGTTCCGCGGCCGTCCGGCCGCGCGGGTCAGCGTCCGGGCGCGGCTGATGTATCTCGCGCCGCTGCCGCTGCTGTTCGCGGGGCTCGGCGCCATCCGGCGCGGCGACGCGGCCGAGATGCTGGCCGAGCTTGGCGGCTTCGCGGCGCTGGCGCTGTCGGCCTGGCTGCTGAACGAGGGGCTGCGCGCCGAGGCCGCCTATGCCGCGCGCGCGATCGCCCGGCCGCCGGCGCTGCCGCGCAAGCTGGTCGCCGCCGTGCTGACCGGGGTCGCGGTGTTCGGGGTCGGCTTCGTCAGCCTCGGCCAGGGCCTGTTCGGCGCGGCGGCCTTCGGGCTGGTGGCGGCGCTGGCGCAGGTCGCGGCCTTCGGGCTCGATCCGATGAAGGCGAAGGGGCTGGAGGGCGCGGATCCCTTCACCACCGAACGGGTGGCGAAGGCGATCGATCAGGCCGAGGGGCTGGTGCGCGAGACCGTGGCCGCCGCCGCCCGCCTCGGCGACAAGCGGCTGGAGGGCCGGGTCGAGCGGCTGTGCGACCAGGCCCGCGAGGTGTTCCGCGCCATCGAGGCCGATCCGCGCGACCTGACCCGGGCGCGCGCCTTCCTCAACGTCTACCTGCGCGGGTTGCGCGACGCGACGATCAAGTTCGCGGACCTGCAGGCGCGCCGCCGCGATCCGGAGGCGCAGGCCAATTACGAGGCGCTGCTGGGGGATCTGGAGACCTCCTTCTCCACCCACCGCGCCGGCCTGCTCGAAGACAACCGCAGCGATCTCGAGGTCGAGATCGAGGTGCTGCGCGAACGGCTGCAACAGGACGGGCTGATCGCCCGCTGACCGACAGGAGACTTCCCATGGCCGAGGATATCCGCGCCCAGGCGCAGGCGACGTTGAAGGAAGTGGAGGCGGTGACCACCGCGCTCCTGCCCGAGGCCAGGGGCGAACTGATCGCGGTCGAGACGGCCGGGCCGGCGGAACTGGCCGAGATCGCCAGGCGCAAGGCCGAGATCGACATCGGCAACAGCCAGTCGATCATCCGCTTCGGCTCGGCGGCGCAGGCCGAGCTGCAGGTGATCAGCCAGGACATGCTGGCGGGCGTGCGCAACAAGGACGTCGGGCCGGCGGGCGACAGCCTGCGCGAGATCGTCACCTCGATCCGGGGATTCTCGGTGGACGAGCTCGATCCGAGCCGCAAGCGCAGCCTGTGGGAGCGGCTGACCAGCTCGGCGAAGCCGATGGCCGAGTTCATGGCGCGCTACGAGGACGTGCAGGG
>CAYTMB010000580.1:0-1829 GCA_964438465.1 uncultured Rhodovulum sp.
AATAAAAATATGTCGTCCGTCAACTCGATGGAAACCTGTGTTAACGCGCTGCCGGGCGAGGCGGCCACCCGGAGTCGGTACTGGCCCCCGGATCGCGTGTGCTTAGCCGATCGAGCAGATAATCCACCTCGGCGCGAGCTTTGGCGGAGAGGGCGCCGCGGGGCGCGCGCTGGGCGTCGGAGGCGATGGCGCCGCGTTTCATCATCACGTATTTGCGGACGGCGAGGCCGACGCCCTGCTGCTGCTCGTAGCGCAGGTAGGGCAGGTGCGCGTCGAAGATGTCGCGGGCCTCGTCGCGCCGGCCGGCGGCGGACAGTCGGACCACCTTCACCAGCATCTCCGGGAAGGCGTAGCCGGTCATGGCGCCGTCGGCCCCGCGCTCCATCTCGAAGTCGAGGAAGAGGCCGCCGTTGCCGGTGAGGATCGAGAGCGGGCGGAGCGAGCCGTCGCGCTGGAAGCCGCGGAGCGCGGAGATCTTCTCGAGGCCGGGCCAGTCCTCGTGCTTGAGCATGAAACAGGAGGGGCTGTCGGTGACGATCCGTCGGATCACGGCGGGCGTCATCACCACGGTGAGGGTCAGGGGGTAGTCCTGCAGCACCCAGGGCACGCCCGGGCCGATCGCCTCGCTGGCCTGGGCGAAGTAGCCGGCGATCTGGTCGTCGGTTCGCAGGCTCGGGACCGGCGCGATCATCACGGCGGCGGCGCCGAGATCCATCGAGGCGCGGGCGAGGCTGCGCATGGCGGCGAAGCCGGGGGCGGAGACGCCGACGATCACCGGGAGGCGGGTTCGCTTCACGATGCGCGAGACGACCTCGACCGCCTCGGCGGCCTCGAGCTTGGGCGCCTCGCCCATGATGCCGAGGATGGTCAGGCCGTCGACGCCGGCGGCCTCGTAGAAGTCGACCATGCGGTCGATCGAGGCGGCGTCGAGCGCGCCGTCGGGCTGGAAGGGCGTCGGGGCGATCGCGTAGACGCCCTTCGTGTCAGCGCCGATCGTCATCGGATCTCCTCCCCGGAGTTGGCTTGGGGTTGTCAGGCATGGCGCTTGCGGTCTCCCGCCGCGCCGATGAGGGCGGTCACCCCGGCGACGGCGGCGACCACGGCGGCGGCGACCGGCAGCGCCTGCAGGCCGAAGCCGCGGTCGATCACCAGGCCGCCGAGCAGGGCGCCGCCGGCGTTGCCGAGGTTGAAGGCGCCGATGTTGATCGTCGAGGCGAGGTTCGGGGCCTCGGTCGCCTGGTCGACCACGCGGGTCTGGTAGGCGGGCACGCCGGCGAAGGCGGCGATCGCCCAGAGGAACACCATGACGAGGGTGAGCGCGCGGTAGGGCAGGAGCGGCGGCATGACCAGCAGCACGACGGTCAGCGCCGCCAGGATGACGATCATGGCGCGGATCACCCCGCGGTCGGAGAACTTGCCGCCGAGCGTGATGCCGACGGTCAGGCCGACGCCGATCATCAAGAGGATCGGGGTGATCTGGCCGGGCGTGAAGCCGGAGACGTCCTGCAGGATCGGCACGATGTAGGTGAAGAGCGTGAAGACGCTGGCCGAGGCGAAGACGGTGGTCGAGATCGCGAGCCAGACCCGCCCGCGCGCGAGCACGGCGAATTCGCGCCCGAGCCGCGCGTTCGGATCGGCCTTGATGAACGGCACGAAGAGCGCGACCGGCGCGAGGGCGATCACCCCGAGGCCGGTGATGAACCAGAAGGTGGCGCGCCAGCCGAGCCCCTGGCCGACGAAGGTGCCGAAGGGCACGCCGAGGATGTTGGCGAGGGTGAGGCCGGTGAACATCAGGCCGATGGCGCTGGCGCGCTTGTTCGGCGGCACCA
>CAYTMB010000581.1:0-1812 GCA_964438465.1 uncultured Rhodovulum sp.
TCGCCGGCGTGCCGGAGATGGGCCAGACCGGCCGCGGCGAGGACAGCGAGATCACCTCGTATCTGGGCGCGATGCTGACGAGCGAGTTGCAGGGCAACGTCATCGACCTGTGCCCGGTGGGGGCGCTGACCTCGAAGCCCTACGCCTTCACCGCGCGGCCGTGGGAGCTGCGCAAGTTCGAGTCGATCGACGTGATGGACGGGCTCGGCTCGAACATCCGGGTCGACGTGAAGGGCCGCGAGGTGATGCGGATCCTGCCGCGCAACCATGACGGCGTGAACGAGGAATGGCTGGCGGACCGCTCGCGCTTCATGTGGGACGGGTTGCGGCGGCAACGGCTGGACCGGCCGTTCCTGCGCGAGAACGGCCGGCTGCGGTCGGCGAGCTGGGCCGAGGCCTTCGCGGCGATCGAGGCGAAGGCGGCGGGCGGGCGGATCGCGGCGCTGGCCGGCGATCTTGCGCCGGCCGAGGCGATCTATGCGCTGCGCGAGCTGACGCGGGCGCTGGGCGGCGTCACCGAATGCCGCACCGACGGCGCGGCGCTGCCGGCGGGCAACCGTTCGGGCTATGTCGGGACCGCGAGGATCGAGGACATCGACGCGGCGGCGATCATCCATCTGGTCGGGGTCGATCCGCGGGCCGCCGCCCCGGTGCTGAACGCGCGGCTGCGCAAGGCCTGGCTGCGCGGCGCGCGGCTGACGCTGACCGGCGCGCCGGCCGACCTCACCTATCCGGTGGAGCACCTCGGGCGGGGACCGGCGGCGCTGGAGCGGCTGATCGGCGAGGCGCCCGGCGACGGCCCGACGCTGGTGATCCTCGGCGCAGCGGCGCTGGCGCGGCCCGACGGCGCGGCGGTGCTGGGCGCGGCGATGGCGCTGGCCGAGGCCGCCGGCGGCGGGTTCCTCGTGCTGCACACCGCCGCGAGCCGGGTGGGCGCGATGGATCTCGGCTTCGTCGCCGAGGGCGGGATCGCCGGGGCGCTGGACGGCGCGGACGTGGTCTACAACCTCGGGGCCGACGAGGTCGACATCCCGGCGGGGCCGTTCGTGATCTACCAGGGCAGCCACGGCGACCGCGGCGCGCACCGGGCCGACGTGATCCTGCCGGGCGCGGCCTGGACCGAGGAGTCGGGGATCTTCGTCAATACCGAGGGCCGGCCGCAGATGGCGGTGCGCGCCGGCTTCCCGCCGGGCGAGGCGCGCGAGAACTGGGCGGTGCTGCGCGCGCTGTCCGCGGCGCTCGACGCCCGGCTGCCGTTCGACAGCCTCGCGGCGCTGCGCGCGGCGATGATGGCCGAGGCGCCGCATCTCGGGCGGATCGACGCCGTGCCGCAAAATGCGTGGACGCCCGTGGCGCGAGCCGATATGACCGGCGGTGACTTCGGGGGCCCCGTCTTGGATCATTTCCTGACCAACCCGATCCTGCGGGCGAGCGAAGTCATGGCCGATCTCTCGCGCCTCGCGAGCGGCCGGGCGCAGGCGATGGCGGCGGAGTAGGGCATGGAGTTGGGATTCTTCGGCTCCGGGTTCGGGCTCTTCCTGCTGATCCTGGCGCAGTGCCTGCTGGTGACGGTGTTCGTGCTCGTCTGCCTCGCGTTCCTGATGTACGGCGACCGCAAGATCTGGGCGGCGGTGCAGCTGCGCCGGGGACCGAACGTGGTCGGGCCCTGGGGGCTGATGCAGTCCTTCGCCGATTTCCTGAAGTATATCGTCAAGGAGATCGTGGTTCCGGCCGGCGCCGACAAGACGCTGTTCATGCTGGCGCCGATGATCTCCTTCGTGCTGCCGGTGATCGTCTGGGCGGTGATCCCCT
>CAYTMB010000582.1:0-1811 GCA_964438465.1 uncultured Rhodovulum sp.
TGGCGGGATTTCAACGACGCGGCGCCGCTGCCCGATCCCTTCGCCGTGGAACCGGACCCCGCGCAGATCGCGCGCTTCGTCGACGTGGTCTTCGGCTATTCCGAAGGACTGATCCCTGTCCGTGGCTTCGTGGACAAGGGTCAGGGCAAGGACGGCCGGCCCCACAACATCTGGATCGACGCGAACGGCGCGGCGCCCGACAAGCTCGCCACCTTCGCCGCCTGGGGCGCGCGCGAGGGAGCGGCGGTCTATGTCATTCCCGGCACGGTGGCGGAAACCGGACAGGCGCGTGCCGCCGATGTACTGCAGATGCAGAGCGTCGTCGTCGATCTGGACGCAGGCGACATCGCAGCCAAGCTCGATCACCTCGTCCACCACCTCGGGCGACCGACGCTGATCGTCGAGAGCGGCGGGCGCACAGCCGATGGCGCGACCAAGCTCCATGTCTGGTGGAAGCTGACCGAGCCCGCCGAAGGCGCCGATCTCGCGCGGCTTTGCCAGTTGCGGGGCGATATCGCGCTCAAGGTCGGCGGCGACATGCATTTCCGCTCGGCGCACCAGCCGATCCGCGTGCCCGGCACGGTCTATCACAAGGGCGGACAGGAACGGCTCGTCCTGATCCGTGAAGCCAGCGATCTCGAGTTCGATCTGGCCGACATGCTCGAGCGCGCGGGCGAGATGCCGCCCATGCCCGGTGTCGGCATGGCGACGGCCGAGCCGCGCGAGAAACCCTGCGTGGACGCAGCCCTTACCACACCGGTCCGCGAGGGCGGCCAGGACGCCTGGACGCGGTTCGAAGGCGTCAGCATGGCCATCGGACACTATGTCCGCATGGCGCATGAGGGGCGGATGAGCCGGGAGGAAGCCTGGCGCGCGATCGGCGAATACAACGCGGCGATGATCCGGCCGAACTGGCCGGAAGACCGTCTCTGGGTCGAATACGAGCGGCTCTGGTCGCTGCACATCGCGAGGAACGGCCCGCCGCTCATTCGGAACGACGGCGCTCCGGCGGCAAGAGAGATCGCCACCTTCACCTTGGGCGCGCTGCTGGACGACGGCACGCCGATGCCCGACGACATCATCGGCCCGCGCGTCCTGACCCCGGGCGGCATGCTGGTGCTCGGCGGCGCGCCCAAGGTTGGCAAGAGCGATCTCGTCATCAGCTGGCTGGTGCACATGGCTGCCGGTGTGCCGTTCCTTGGCTTCACGCCGCCACGGCCGCTGCGCGTGTTCTATCTGCAGGCCGAGATCCAGTACCATTATCTGCGCGAGCGCATGCAGCAGATCGGCCTGCCGCCCGAGGTGATGGCCGCCGCCCGCGAAAATCTTGTCGTCACGCCGAAGCTGAAACTGCTGCTCGATGCGGGTGGCAGCGCGCTGGTCGCGCAGGCGATCCAGCAGGCGTTCCCGGACGAGCCCGTCGACATCCTGTGCATCGACCCGATCCGCAACCTCTTCGACGGCGGACCTGACGGCGGTGGCGAGAACGACAATGCCGCGATGATGTTCTTTCTCAAGGACCGGGTCGAGGTGCTGCGCGACCACGTGAACCCCGACTGCGGGATCATCCTGATCCACCACACCAAGAAGCTGAGCAAGCATCAGGTGAAGGAGGATCCGTTCCTCGCGCTTTCGGGCGCCAGCGCGCTGCGGGGCTTCTACACCTCCGGCCTCATCCTGCACCGCCCCGACGAGGACGCGTCAGAGCGCAAGCTGGAGATCGAGCTGCGCAACGGCCCCGCGCTGCCCTCGAAGCTGATCGACAAGGTGCGCGGCCAATGGGTCGAGATCAACCCGATGAACGAGCGCCT
>CAYTMB010000583.1:0-1810 GCA_964438465.1 uncultured Rhodovulum sp.
GGTTGACGTCCGGGGTGATTATGACGTGATGTCAATGACATAACCGGGTGTATCACGTTGGTGCGCGACCCGTTTCCGCATGCGCCGCGTCGGCGAGGCTGCGCACGAAGGCGAGGATCTCCGCCGGCGCCCGGCCCTCGCCGATCAGGCCGACGATGGCCGATCCGACCACCGCGCCGTCCGCCACCGCGGCGACGCCGGCCGCGGCCTCCGGCGAGCGGATGCCGAAGCCGACGCAGACCGGCAGCGCCGTGCCGGCCTTGATCCGCGCGACGTCGGGCGCGATCGCCGCGGCGTCCGCCTCCGCCGCGCCGGTGATGCCGGTGATCGAGACATAATAGACGAAGCCCGAGGTGTTGGTCAGCACCTTGGGCAGCCGCGCCGCGTCGGTGGTCGGCGTCGCCAGCCGGATGAAGTTCAGCCCCGCCGCCTGCGCGGGCAGGCACAGCTCGTCGTCCTCCTCGGGCGGCAGGTCGACGACGATCAGCCCGTCCACGCCGGCCTCGGCCGCCGCGGCGAGGAACCTCGGCACGCCCATGGCATGGATCGGGTTGTAGTAGCCCATCAGCACCACCGGCGTCTCCGTGTCGCCCTCGCGAAACGCCCGCACCATCGCCAGCGTGCCCGCCAGCGTCGCCCCGGCGGCGAGCGCGCGCTGCCCGGCGCGCTGGATCGCCGGGCCGTCGGCCATCGGATCGGTGAACGGCATTCCCAGCTCGATCACGTCGACGCCGGCCCCCGGCAGGCCGCGGATCAGCGCCAGCGAGGTCTCCGGATCGGGATCGCCCGCCATGACGAAGGCGACGAAGGCCTTGCGCCGCGCGTCCGCCAGTCTCGCGAAGGTCGCCTCGATCCGCGTCATCCCGTCCCGCCCCCTGATTTTGCCGCGTCTCCATGCGTGAAAGCCCGGGGGAAATCAATGCCGGGCCGATGCGTCCGCCCGCCGCGACGCGACGCGGGCGTCACCTGCGCCGTCGGTTGCGGGCGGCGCGGGCGCCCCGGTGTCACGGGCGCGCGGCCGGCGCGCCGCCCCGGCAAAGCGGCGGCGTCGGCGCAAGCCGTCGCCGCCGCGCGCCAGGCGGAGGCGTCAGGCCTTCACGACCGTCACCGCCTGTTCTTTCAGCGCGGACTTGCCGAACACCATCATGAACGGGATGTCCGCCGCATCGCGCCCGACGCCGATGCGGACCATCTCGGAGGCCGGCGCCATGCCGGTGGCGTCGACCAGCCGCCAGGCGCCGTCGAGCCAGACCTCGGCGACGGCGTGGAAGTCGGGCGGCTCGACGCTCGGCGCGTAGACGCTGACCATGCGCGCCGGGATCTGCGAGGCGCGGGCGAGGCAGATCATCACATGGGCGTAGTCGCGGCAGACGCCCTGGCGGGCGACGAAGGTGTCGACCGCGGTGGTCTCGGCGTCGCTCGAGCCGGGAACGTAGTCGAAGCTCGCCTCGATCCAGTCGCGCATCGCCGCGATCCGGGCGCCGCCCTGCAGCGACCCGAACTCGGCCTCGACGAACTGGCGGAACTTCTCCGCCGGGATGAAGCGCGAGTCCATCAGGTGGCGCACCACCTCGCCCGGCAACTCGTGGATCGGCGTGGCGGGCAGGGCGCCGAGATCGACGTCCGGCCGGTCGACCTCGACCCGCGCGGAATAGGAGCACGCGAACCGGCCGCCTGTGCGGATCCAGCTGCGCTCACCGACGCCGTCCTCGGCGGGCACCCGGGCGAAATGCGCCGGGTCGCCTGCATCGGTGCGCGCCTGCAGGATGCGCTGGTCGGGCAGGGACGCCGCCTCGATCTGCAGCAGGAT
>CAYTMB010000584.1:0-1810 GCA_964438465.1 uncultured Rhodovulum sp.
CGCGGCCGCTCCCGACATCATCCTGTCCGCGCGCAACCTCGCCAAGCAGTTCGCCGGGTTCATGGCGGTCAGCGGCGTCGATCTGGACGTGCGGCGCGGGTCGATCCACGCGCTGATCGGTCCCAACGGCGCCGGCAAGACCACCTGCTTCAACCTGCTGACCAAGTTCCTGCAGCCGACTTCGGGCGAGATCACCTTCAACGGCCGCGACATCAGCCGGCTGGCGCCGGCGGAGATCGCCCGCCTCGGCATGGTCCGCTCGTTCCAGATCTCGGCGGTCTTTCCGAAACTGACGGTGATCGAGAACGTCCGGGTGGCGTTGCAGCGGCGGCGCGGCGACAGTTTCGACTTCTGGCGCTCCGAGACGACGCTGGCGCCGCTCGACGCCGACTGCATCGGCCTGATCGAGGACGTGGGCCTCGGCGCCTTCGCGCACGAGACGGCGGGCGAGCTGTCCTACGGGCGCAAGCGCGCGCTCGAGATCGCCACCACGCTGGCGCTCGATCCCGAGATGCTGCTGCTCGACGAGCCGATGGCCGGCATGGCGCAGGCGGATGTCGAGCGGATCACCGAGCTGATCCGGCGGGTCGCGCAGAACCGCACGATCCTGATGGTCGAGCACAACCTGTCGGTCGTGGCCACGCTGTCGGACCGGATCACGGTGCTGGCGCGCGGCCAGGTGCTGGCCGAGGGCGACTATGACGCGGTCTCCAAGGATCCGCGCGTGATCGAGGCCTATATCGGAGTCGGACATGCCTGACGTTGCGACGCTTCCGCTGGGCGCCGGCGCGGGCGCTTCCGCCGGCGCGCTGCTCAAGGTGCGCGGCCTGGAGGGCTGGTACGGCGAGAGCCATGTGCTGCACGGCGTCGACTTCGACGTGGCCGACGGCGAGGTGGTGACGCTGCTCGGCCGCAACGGCGCCGGCAAGACCACGACGCTGAAGGCGATCATGGGCATCCTCGGCAAGCGCAAGGGCTCGGTGCAGTTCGGCGGGCGCGAGCTGATCGGCCTGCCGGCGCGGGCGATCGCCAAGGCGGGAATCGCGATCTGCCCGGAGGAGCGGGGCATCTTCTCGAGCCTGTCGGTCGAGGAGAACCTGATGCTGCCGCCGCGGGTGCTGCCGGGCGGGCTGCCGGTCGAGCGGATCTACCAGCTGTTCCCGAACCTGAAGGAGCGGCTGTCGAGCCAGGGCACCAAGCTGTCGGGCGGCGAGCAGCAGATGCTTGCGATCGGCCGCATCCTGCGCACCGGCGCCAAGCTGCTGCTGCTCGACGAGCCGACCGAGGGCCTCGCGCCGGTGATCGTCCAGCAGATCGGCCGCACCATCGCCCAGCTCAAGACCGAGGGGTTCACCATCGTGCTGGTGGAGCAGAACTTCCGCTTCGCGGCGTCGGTGGCCGACCGGCATTATGTCGTCGAGACGGGAAAGGTGATCGACATGATCCCCAACGCCGAGCTCGACGCCAACATCGACAAGCTCCACGGCTATCTCGGGGTCTGAACGAATGACGCAATTAAACCGGAGGAATACAGAGTGAAGATCGGAACATTGGCCATCGTGTCGGCGTTCGGCCTGCTGACGACCACGGCGGCCTGGGCGGTGGACGTCAAGATCGGCGTGCTGAACGACCGCTCCGGGGTCTACGCCGACCTGTCGGGCGAAGGCTCGGTGGTGGCGGCCCGGATGGCGGTCGAGGACTTCGACGCCGCGGGGAAGGACATCAACGTCGAGATCGTCTCGGCCGACCACCAGAACAAGCCCGACATCGCCTCGAACATCGCCCGGCAGTGGTACGACCAGGACGGCGT
>CAYTMB010000585.1:0-1806 GCA_964438465.1 uncultured Rhodovulum sp.
CTTGAACTCGATCGAGCCGCCCCACATCGTCGCGATCCAACTGAAGATCTTGATGCCGGTCGGCACCGCGATCACCATCGTCGCCAGCATGAAATAGGCCTGCTGGGTCGTCGACATGCCCACCGTGTACATGTGATGCGCCCAGACCACGAAGCCGAGCACGCCGATCGCGATCATCGCATAGACCATCGGCAGGTAGCCGAAGATCGGCTTGCGCGAGAAGGTCGAGATGACGTGGCTGATGATGCCGAAGCCGGGCACGATGATGATGTAGACCTCCGGATGCCCGAAGAACCACAGCAGGTGCTGGTAGAGGACCGGGTCGCCGCCGCCCTCGGCCGAGAAGAAGGTGGTGCCGAAGTTGCGGTCGGTCAGCAGCATGGTGATCGCGCCGGCGAGCACCGGCAGCGCCAGCAGGATCATGAAGGCGGTCACGATCACCGACCAGACGAACAGCGGCACCTTGTGCAGGGTCATGCCCGGCGCGCGCATGTTGAGGAAGGTGGTGATCATGTTGATCGCGCCGAGGATCGAGGAGGCGCCCGAGAGATGCACGGCGAAGATCGCGAGATCCGTCGACATGCCCGCCTCGGTGGTCGAGAGCGGCGCGTAGAGCACCCAGCCGACGCCGGAGCCCGGCTCGCCGCCGCCGCCCGGGACGAACAGCGAGATCACCGCGAGCGAGGCGCCGGCCACGAACAGCCAGTAGCTGAGGTTGTTCATCCGCGGGAAGGCCATGTCGGGCGCGCCGATCATGATCGGCAGGAAATAGTTGCCGAAGCCGCCGAACAGCGCGGGAATCACCACGAAGAACATCATCAGGATGCCGTGGCCGGTGATCAGCACGTTCCACAGATGGCCGTTCGGCACGCCGTCGATCAGCATGTACTGGACGCCGGGCTCCATCAGCTCGAGGCGCATGTACATGGTCATGCACACCGACACGAACCCGAGGGCAGCCGCCGTGAACAGGTACAGCAGGCCGATGTCCTTGTGGTTCGTCGACATGAACCAGCGGGTGAAGAACCCCGGCCGGGCGTGATCGTCGTGCGGATGGGAATGGGCGTGGGCGGCGTCGGCCATCGGGTTTTCTCCTAGGAGCACGCATGGCCGCACCCCTGGGGAGCGCCGGCCTTCCGGCCTGTCTAGCCCGCCCGCCGCGCGGCCTCAAGCGCGAGTTGCGCGCGGCGCGCGGAGCCGGTCGCCGCGGCGCGGCGCGGACTTGACGGGCCGGCGGGCCGGGGACATTCAGGCGGGATGGCAGACCTGCCCATGCCCGGCCAGAGGCTCGCCCGCGGCGTCAGCCGCCTGCTGCGGGACTGCGGCTTCGCGCCGCTGCTGGAGGTGTCGCCGGCGCCGGGGCTGCGGGTCGACGTCATGGCGGTCGGGCCGCGCGGCGAGGTCTGGATCGTCGAGTGCAAGTCCTGCCGCGAGGACTATGCCGCGGACCGCAAATGGACCGGCTATCTCGACTGGTGCGACCGCTTCTTCTGGGGGGTGGACGCGGATTTCCCCACCGACCTGCTGCCCGACGCCGCCGGTCTGATCCTCGCGGATTTCTACGGCGCCGAGATCGCGCGGATGCCGGCCGAGACGCCGCTGCCCGGCGCGCGCCGCCGCGCCCTGACCCGGCGCTTCGCCCGGATCGCCGCCGGCCGGGTCAGCCTGCTGCTCGACCCCACCCCCGGCCGCGCCGCGCTGGCGCTGGCCGACATCGCGGGAGACGCCTGACGCGGGCTTGCTGTGCACGCGTGCACAGCAAGCTAATATGCTGATATCAAAAGGAAATGCTCGCCGCATTTACAC
>CAYTMB010000586.1:0-1805 GCA_964438465.1 uncultured Rhodovulum sp.
GGGGTGCCCGGCGACCGAGCGCAGCCAGAACGAGGCGCCGGTCAGCCGGCCGAGCTGGTTCTCGCGGTAGAAGTCCGGGGTGACGTAGATCACCGGCCGCTGGTCGTAGTGGCGGCTGACCAGATCGAGAAACACCACCATCTCGGCGCGGACCTCCTCGGGCGAGGGCCGGCGGGTGCAGGTCTTCGAGTGGTGGTTCCATTCGACGTCGAGCACCGGCGGCAGCGCGCCGCGCTCGCGCGGGACGTTCCGGATGAACCAGGCCGCCTGGTCGGCGCCGCTGGAGCAGAAGTAGTAGAAGTGATAGGCGCCGCGCGGCATCCCGGCGGCGGCGGCGGCCCGCCAGTTCTCCAGGAAGCGGCTGTCGGAGTGGTCGGCGCCCTCGGTCGCCTTGATGAAGGCGAAGGACGCGCCCGAGGCGCGCACCCGGCGCCAGTCGATGTCGCCCTGCCATTTCGAGACGTCGATGCCGTGCACGGCGTAATGCGTCGGCGCGCGGTCGATCCAGTGGTGCGGGTCGCTGTCGAGGAACATCGGCGCGACGGCGCGGGTGTTGCGCGACGAGACTTCGGGGTCGGGCCCGCCGCAGGCGGCGAGGGCGAGGGCGGCGAGGGCGAGGGCAAGCAGGCGCACCGATGATCTCCGTCCGGTCCGCCCCACGCGCCCGTGACCGGCACCCTAGCGCATCCCGGGCGCCGCGTCATCCGTCTTGAGAGGTCGGGGCGAAGATTGTCGTGGAATCCGCGGCGCTTGGGGACCGGGGTTCGAGCGGGCGCGCGGGGGTCGCAAGCGGGCGGCGTTGCGTCGGGAGGGGAAATGCCGCGGGACGCGGAACCATCCGTCCCCGCGCAGGCTTGAAGGGGCGCGACTTCACACAAGGATCTTGCCCCATGTTCATGCGGATCGACCGCCTGCAGGCGGAATTGCCGGCGCCCGCCGCGCCCAATCCCAACGCCGCCGCGGCGCTGCAGGAGCTTCTCGGCGGAAAATACGGGGAAATGTCGACGCTCGGGAACTACATGTTCCAGAGCTTCAATTTTCGCAACAAGGCCAAGCTGCGCCCGTTCTACAGCCTCGTCTCCAGCATCTTCGCGGAGGAACTCGGGCATGTCGAACTGGTCTCGGCCGGCGTCGCGATGCTCAACAACGGCCCGGGCGACGACACCGAGGGCGTCGACGTGTCCGAGGCGCCCTTCGCGGACATGCAGGACATCCGCCTCGCGGGCGGGTTCTTCGCCAACGGCGGCGGCGCGATGCCGATCAACTCGAACGCCGCGTCCTGGAACGCCGACATGGTGACGACGACCGGCAACCTGATCGTCGACCTCCTGCACAACTTTCATCTCGAATGCGGCGCGCGGCTGCACAAGCTGCGGGTCTACGAGACGATGACCGAACCCACCGGGCGCGAGGTCTGCGGCTATCTGCTGGTCCGCGGCTCGGTGCACGCCCACGCCTACGGGCTCGCGCTGAAGAAGCTGACGGGCGTCGCGATCGAGGCGATGCTGCCGACGCCGAACATCCCGCTCGACCGCATCCCCGAGTGCCAGAAGTATCTGGTCGAGGGCAGCCACCGCCGGCTCTACCGCTTCGGCTCGCCCGACTACGCGGAGGTCGCGGGGGTCTGGTCGAACGACGAGGTGGCGCTGCCGGGCGATCCGCCGGGCGCGCTCGAAGTGGTCGACGGCCCGCCCGAAGGCGGCAAGATGGCCGACCTGCAGGGCAACTACGGCGCCTTCGCGCCGGATTACGCGCCCGAGGAGATGTTCGAGATCGCAAGCAAGCTATACGCAAAGAGCCGCTAG
>CAYTMB010000587.1:0-1792 GCA_964438465.1 uncultured Rhodovulum sp.
GCGCGATGCGGGATCAGGCGTCGGCGGCTTCGGCTTCGGCGGCGACGCGGGCCTTGTCGCCGGCGCCCTTGGCGGCCACGTCGCGCTCGACCAGCTCGACGATGGCCATCGGGGCCATGTCGCCGTAGCGGAAGCCGGCCTTCAGGACCCGCGAATAGCCGCCCGAACGGGTCTGGTAGCGCGGGCCGAGGGTCAGGAACAGCTTGGCCACCGCGGCGTCCTGCTTGATCTCGGAGGCGGCGAGGCGGCGGGCGTGCAGGTCGCCGCGCTTGCCGAGCGTGATCAGCTTGTCGATGATCCGCTTCATCTCCTTGGCCTTGGGCAGGGTGGTCTTGATCTGCTCGTGCTCGATCAGCGACGAGGCCATGTTGGCGAACATCGCCTTGCGATGCTCGTGGGTGCGGTTCAGCTTGCGGTAGCCGTTGCCGTGACGCATTTTCTCAATCCTTCAGCGTGTTTTGCTTTGTCCGGCCGCCCTGCGGTGGGGCGGCGCTCCTTGGGGCGGGATTGCCCGGGTCGCACGGGGCGCCGGTCGGCGCCCCGAAGTCAGATCAGAACTGGTCCTCGTATTTCTTGGCCAGATCCTCGATGTTCTCCGGCGGCCAGTCGACGATGTCCATCCCGAGATGCAGGCCCATGCCGGTCAGCACTTCCTTGATCTCGTTCAGCGACTTGCGGCCGAAGTTCGGGGTGCGCAGCATCTCCGCCTCGGTCTTCTGGATCAGGTCGCCGATGTAGACGATGTTGTCGTTCTTCAGGCAGTTCGCCGAACGCACCGACAGCTCGAGCTCGTCGACCTTCTTCAGCAGCAGCGGGTTGAACTCGAGGTCGTCGTCCTCGGACAGCCGGCCGGCCTGGTCGGGCTCGTCGAAGTTGACGAACACGGTCAGCTGATCCTGCAGGATGCGCGCGGCGTAGGCGATCGCGTCCTCGGGGCGGACCGAGCCGTCGGTCTCGAGCGTCAGGGTCAGCTTGTCGTAGTCGAGCACCTGGCCCTCGCGGGTGGGCTCGACCTTGTAGCTGACCTTCTTGATCGGCGAGAACAGCGCGTCGACGGTGATCAGCCCGATCGGGGCGTCTTCCGGGCGGTTCTTGTCGGCCGCGACATAGCCTTTGCCGTTCTCGACGGTCAGCTCCATGTAGACCGAGGCGCCGTCGTCGAGGTGGCAGATGACGTGGTCGCGGTTCAGGATCTCGATGCCGTTGGTCTCGGAGATGTCGCCGGCGGTGACGACGCCGGGGCCGGTCGCGCGGATCTCGAGGCGCTTGGGGCCCTCGACCTCCATCTTGATCGAGACGCCCTTGAGGTTCAGCACGATGTCGGTGACGTCCTCGCGGACGCCCGGCACGGACGAGAATTCGTGCAGCACGCCGTCGATCTGGACCGAGGTGATCGCCGCGCCCTGGAGCGAGGACATCAGCACCCGGCGCAGCGCGTTGCCGAGCGTCAGGCCGAAGCCGCGCTCCAGCGGTTCGGCGACGGCGGTCGCCATGCGGTGGGAATCGGCGCCGGGCTTGACTTCGAGGGCCGTCGGCCGGATCAATTCCTGCCAGTTCTTGTGGATCATCATGGTCGAGGTCCTCCATTCCTGTCCGGGGCCGGATCCGTGGCCCACGAACGCCCGAGGGAAATCAGAAAAACGGAGATCGCCCGCCGCGAGGGCAGGCGATCCCGAATCGTCGGCCGGTCAGACGCGGCGACGCTTGGGCGGCCGGCAGCCGTTATGCGCGATCGGGGTCACGTCGCGGATCGCGGTGATCTGGAAGCCGACGGCGCCGAGGGCGCGCAGCG
>CAYTMB010000588.1:0-1789 GCA_964438465.1 uncultured Rhodovulum sp.
GGCGGACGAAGGGCGCGGCGCGCTGGCGCTGGAGCAGTTTTCGGCGCGCCTGCGGGCGGTTCCGCGCCGCGCGACGGGTCGGGACGCCGGGGCGTCCGCCGCGACGCGCGGATCCCGGCGAGCGATCCGCTGGGCGGCGGGCGGTCGGGTCAGCTGTTGTCGATGACCCGGAAGCGGCGGGCGGCGCCGCGCGGCCCGGGCGCGGCGTTGGGGTTGCCCTCGATCGTGCGCAGCCGGGGGGCGGCGGGGCCGGGCTCGAATCCGGCCTGGGCCTCGGCGAAGCCGGGCAGGGCGCGCAGCGCTTCGGCGGACTGGCTCGGCTCGATCGGCGTGGCGGCGACCTCCTCGATCCGGAAGGCGAGCGGCGGCGCCTGGATCTCGCCCTGGCCGGAGATGCAGCCGAGCACGCGGTTGATCTCGCCGAAGTCGCTGCGCAGCGGCATCAGCAGCATCGTCGCGCGGTAGCGGCAGGCGCGGCCGTCCGCGGCGAGCTTCAGCTCGACCACCGAGGGTTCGGCCATCACCACGCCGAGCAGCCGCTCGAAGCGCAGCCGGTCGGCCTCGTCGATCAGGAAGCCGGGCTGCATGCCGCGCACCTCCATCCCCATCATCTCGCAGATGTTCATCCCGGCGAGGCGGATGCGCATGTTGTCGGGCGCGATCCGCTCGACGATGAACATGTTCTCGAGCGCGGTCTCGAACTGGCGCGGGTCGATCTCGGCGCGGTAGGGGGCGATCCTGCCGGCGCGCAGGCGCTCCCAGTAGGATTTCAGCGAAGACAGCATCAGATCGTTCATCTCGAAACTTGACCCGCAACCCTGCTGTGGCTTACCTCGGCGCGCGGAGCGGACGGACCTTGGTAAACGAACTCTTGATACGCTATACCAGCCGCTGCGCAAAGTCGCGCGTTTTGCGCTTGCACGCTTAATTTGCCGCAAAACCGGTGAAAAGGCGAGACCCGCACTCGCCCCGTGCGCGAAAGGACCGAACATGCCGCTGACCTCGATGACCGGTTTCGCCGATCTGGCCGGCGGCGCCGACGGCGTCGGCTGGGCCTGGGAGGCGCGCAGCGTCAACGGGCGCGGCCTCGACGTGCGGCTGCGGCTGCCCGAGGGGTTCGAGGCGCTCGATGCGCCGGTGCGCGCGGCGGTGGCGGCGGGCGTCGCGCGCGGCTCGGTGTCGGTCGGGCTGCGGCTCGGGCCGGGCGCGGGCGCGGCGACGCCGCGGCTGAACCCCCAGGCGCTGGAGGCGGCGATCGCGGCGGCGCTGGCCGCCGGCGAGGCGGCGTCGCGGCGCGGGCTCGACCTCGGGCCGATGACCGCCGCCGACCTGATCGCGGTGCGCGGGGTGATGGAGGCCGAGGCCAGCCTGCCCGCTGAGAACCCGGCGGTGATCGCCGCGCTGACCGCCGAGGCCGGCGCGCTGGTGGCGGCGCTGGCCGCCGCGCGCGCCGCCGAGGGCGCCGCGATCGCCCGCGTCCTCGCCGCGCAGATCGACCGGATCGCCGGGCTGGCCGCCGCCGCCCGCGCGGTCGCCGGCGGGCGCGGCCCGCGCCAGGCCGAGGCGCTGCGCGCGCGGCTGGAGGCGGTGCTCGCGACGACGGCCGCCGTGGACGAGGGCCGGCTGGCGCAGGAGCTGGCGCTGATCGCGGTCAGGGCCGACGTCGCCGAGGAGCTCGACCGGCTCGACGCCCATGTCGCGGCGGCGCGCGCGCTGATCGCCGCCGACGGGCCCGTGGGGCGCAAGCTCGACTTCCTGACCCAGGAGTTCAACCGCGAGGCCAACACGC
>CAYTMB010000589.1:0-1787 GCA_964438465.1 uncultured Rhodovulum sp.
TCGGCGCGAGTCGGGCGCCCGGGCCGTTGGTGTCATGCTGCTTTCGCTTGATCCGTTCGGGATCGCCGCCGGCTGTGGCGCCGGCGGCGCCGTGATCCCGGGTCGGGGGAGCGCCCCCCGACCGATGCGATCATCCATCCGGTGTCAGGGAGAAAGCGCGCCGGCCCCGGCGCCGCCGTCGTCGGGCGACACGGGGGCGGCGCGGCGGCCGCCGGGTCTTGACCAATTCTTTACCAAAGCGGCGCAAGGGTTTGGCCAACCCCGCGCCCGATCCGGCGCGGCTCGCAGAAGGCGAAGGGAGCGGCAATGGATCTGGCGGGATATGTCGCGCTGACGCGCCAGTCGGGGCTGCTCAAGGAGATGCAGTCGGTCGCCAACAATATCGCCAATATCTCGACCACCGGTTTCCGGCGCGAGGGCGTGGTGTTCGCGGAGATGGTCGAGGCGCTGCCGGCCGAGGGCGGATCGGTGGCGATGACCGCCGCGCGCGGGCGCTACACCGCCGAGGCGCAGGGGACGCTGGTGCGGACCGGCGGATCGCTCGACATGGCGATCGAGGGCGAGGGCTATTTCACCGTGCTGACGCCGCAGGGCGAGCGGCTGACCCGCGCCGGCGCCTTCGCGCGCAACGCCGACGGCGAGATCGTCACCCCGGACGGCCACCAGCTGCTCGACGAGGGCGGCGGGCCGATCGCGATCCCGTTCGAGGCCGACAGCCTCGGCATTTCCGGCGACGGCACGGTCAGCGTCGACGGCGAGCCGGTGGCGCGGGTCGGGCTGGTCACGGTCGAGGACCAGACCCGGCTGTTCCGCGAGGCGGGAACGCTGTTCCGCGCCGAGGGCGGCGCGATCCCGCTCGAGGACGGGCGGATCGCGCAGGGCTTTCTGGAGCAGTCCAACGTCAACGCGGTCTCGGAGATGGCGCGGATGATCATGGTCCAGCGCGCCTACGAATACGGCCAGAAGCTGATGGACAACGAAGACGAGCGCATCCGGCTGGTGGTGCGCGTGCTCGGGCCGCAGGGCTGAGCGCCGATTTAGGAGACGACCATGCGCGCCTTGAACATCGCGGCGACCGGGATGGCGGCCCAGAACATGCGGGTCGAGGTGATCTCGCACAACCTCGCGAACATGAACACCACCGCCTACAACGCGCGCCGCGCCGAGTTCGCCGACCTGCATTACCAGCAGGTCGACCGGCCGGGCACGATCAATTCGGCCGAGGGCACGGTGCTGCCCGCGGGGGTGCAGCTCGGCCTCGGTGTGCGCGCGGCGGCGGTCTCGATCCAGGTCGAGCAGGGGTCGCTGTCGGAGACCGGCGGCGCGCTCGACCTCGCGGTCGAGGGCCAGGGGTATCTCGAGATCACCCTGCCGAGCGGCGAGCCGGCCTATACCCGCGACGGCGCCCTGAAGCGCAACGGCGACGGGCTGATCGTGACGTCCGACGGCTTCGCGGTGGCGCCCGAGATCACCATCCCCGAGGACGCGCGCGAGGTCACCATCAACGCCGACGGCGAGGTCTACGCCTATTTCGACAGCCAGGTGGAGGCGCAGCTGCTCGGGCAGTTCGGCCTCGCCACCTTCACCAACGAGAAGGGGCTGGAGGCGATGGGCTCGAACCTCTACCGCGAGACCGAGGCTTCGGGCGCGGCCAATGTCGGCGACGCCGGCGAGGACGGGCGCGGCACCTTCCGCCAGGGCTATCTGGAGAACTCGTCCGTCGATGCGGTGAGCGAGATCACCGGGCTGATCGAGGCGCAGCGCGGCTACGAGCTGAACGCCAAGGT
>CAYTMB010000590.1:0-1782 GCA_964438465.1 uncultured Rhodovulum sp.
CGAGCCGCGCAAGCGCGGTCGCTGCGCGAGCCTTGACCCCGGCCCGAATCGCGAAGTGAAACAGGAAGGGAAGGGGGCGAAGCCCCCGGCGTCGCGCGGGTTGGCGGCCGGTCAGGCGGCGCAGTTGCGGCAGCGGGGGGCCTGGGGCACGACGTCGAGGCGGGCTTCGCCGACCGGGTCGCCGCAGTTCACGCAGATGCCGTAGGTGCCGTTGGCGATCCGGTCGAGGGCGGCCTCGATCATGCGGATCTCCTGCAGGCCGGCGGCGCCGAGATCCTCGAGCACCTCCTCGTCCTCGCGCTCGGTCGCCTGTTCGGAGAAATCCTCGCTGACCGGCTGGTCCAGCTCGGTCTCGATGCGACGGAGCCGCGAGGCCAGCTCGTCCAGCCGCTGCTCCAGTTGCGCCTTGCGCGCCTCGATCGAGGTCATGGGGTCCTCCGGACGGTCACCCCGCGAGCAGGGCGCACGATCGTCGCACCCGCCTTGATCCGGATCAAGGGGGCGCGGCGGCCGGCGGGGTCAGTTCAGCTTGGCGCCGACTTCCGCGATGGCGCGGTCGATCATCGCATCGGCCTCGGACGCGCCCAGGCCGTCGCGGATCACGTCGCCGGCGGCGGCGACCGCCACGGCGGCGGCGCGGTCGCGGATCTCGCGCAGCGCCGCCTGTTCCGCGGCGGCGATCTGCTCGGTCGCGGTCTGCAGGCGCCGGGCGGCCGACTTGCGGATGTCCGCCTTGGCGGCCTCGGCGGCCTGCTCGGCCTCGCGCCGGGCGGTGGCGACGATCTCCTCGGCCAGGGTCGCGACGTCCTTCTGCTTGCGCTCGTAGCTGGCCAGCAGCAGCTGCGCCTCCTCGCGCAGGGCGCGGACCTCGTCGAGCTCGGCGCGGATGCGCGCGGAGCGGCTGTCGAGACGGCTGGCGATCATGCCCGGCACGCCGAAATAGATCAGGATGCCGACGAAGATGAAGAAGCCGATGGCTACGACGATGTCGGTGTTGTTGAGGAAACCCATGGCTCAGCCCTTCAGCCGCTCGGAGACCGCGCGCGCCACCGCCGCCTCATCGGCGGCGCCGGGCAGGAACAGCCCGACGATGTCGGGCGCGGCCGCTCGCGCCACCTCCTCGATGCTGCGCACGGCGCTGTCGCGGATCTCGCCGATGCGCTTCTCGGACTCCGCCGCGCGCGCGGCGATCTCGGCGTCGGCCTTGGCCATCAGCGCGGAGAGCTCCTTGCCGATCTGCGCCTTGGTGTCGGCGCCGATCTTCTGCGCCTCGTCACGGGCCCGGGCCAGCGCGGCCTTGTAGGCCAGCTCGGCCTCGTCGGCGCGGCGCTTCAGCAGCGCGGCCGCCTCGAGGTCGTTGGCGATGGCGTCGCTGCGCTCCGCCAGCACCCGGCCGATGCGCGGCAGCGCCACGCGAGTCAGGATCAGGTAGAGCAGGACGATCGACACCACCAGCCAGAAGATCAGGTTGGGGTAGATCGACGGGTCGAGCTGCGGCATGCCGACTTCGGCATGCTCAAGGACCTCCTCGCCCAGGGTCTCGTGCTCCATGTCGGCCTCCTCGCGCGGCGGGTCGCGGTCAGACCGCGAACATCAGCAAGAGCGCGACCAGGAACGAGAAGATGCCCAGCGCCTCGGCGAAGGCGATGCCGATGAACAGCGTCGCCGTCTGCTCGCCGGCGGCCGCCGGGTTGCGCAGCGCGCCCGCGAGGAAGTTGCCGGCGACATGGCCCACGCCGATGCCGGCGCCGCCCATGCCGATGCAGGCGAGGCCGGCGCCGA
>CAYTMB010000591.1:0-1781 GCA_964438465.1 uncultured Rhodovulum sp.
CGGCTTCAGCCGCGCGTAGTTGGCCTCGAGGTCGACGAGCGGGACCGGGGCCGCGGCCAAGGTCAACGGACCCGCAGCGGCGGGTCCGCCGCGGCCGCCGGCGTCGCGCTCCGGCGCGCCGCCTCTGCGGCGCGGATCCGCGCCCGTACCAGCTCGGCGTGCCGCTGCAGGCTCTCGATGATGCGGTTGCCGATCGCCAGCGCGGCGCGGCCGTCCTCACCGCTGACCACGGGCGGCGTCCCGGTCGCCACGGCGGTGACGAAGGACCGGAGCTCGGCCCGCAGCGCGTCGTGCTCGGTGAACTCGCGCTCGTCGAGCAGGAAGTCGTCCGCGTTGGTGCTGCGCGCCGCGGGGTCCTTCTTGCGGACCGTGGCGTAGCGCCGCTTCAGGAGGTCCACCGACAGCAGGCGGTCGGGCTGGAAGATGCGCATCCGCCGCTCGGACTTGAAGGCGACGCGGCTGGCCGTGATGTTGGCGACGCAGCCGTTCTCGAACCGCAGCCGGGTGTTGACGATGTCCTCTTGGTCGGAGAGCACCGGCGTGCCGACCGCCTCGACGTCGGCGACCGGCGAGCGCACGAGCGCCGAGATCAGGTCGATGTCGTGGATCATCAGGTCGAGCACCACGCTGACGTCGTTGCCGCGCGGCTGGAACGGCGCGATGCGCACCGCCTCAATGTAGACCGGCATGGTGACAGCCTCGATCAGCCCGGTCTCGATGGCGAAGAAGCGTTCCAGGTGGCCGACCTGCAGCATGCGGCCGCGGGCGCGGGCGCAAGCGATCAGGTCGTCGGCCTGCGCGAGGTCGCAGGTGATCGGCTTCTCGAGCATCACGTGCACGCCGTGCTCGAGGAAGAGCCGGGCCACTTCGTGATGGGCCGTGGTGGGCACGGCGACGCTGACGGCGTCGACGAGCCCGATCAGCTCGCGCGGGTCGGTGACTGCCCGCGCGCCGTGAAGCCCGGCGACACGGGCCGCGCGGCCGGCGTCCAGGTCGGCGACCGCGACCAGCCGGGCGCCCGGCTCGGCAGCGTACTTGGCGGCGTGCAGGCTGCCGATGTGCCCGGCGCCCACGACCCCGATCGCGACTGGTTCCATGCTCGCTACGCCCGGCCCGCGCTCGTGGTGAGGATGAGGCGGGACAGGGCCATAAAGACGAGAGCGCAAAGCAGCCAGGCCAGCAGGACATCGGAGAGGTAGTGGCCTCCGAAGGCGATGCGGTTGATCGAGATGGCGAAGGCGTAGATCGCCGCCAGCGCCGTGGCGGCCGTCCGGATCCGGCGGGGCGCGATCAAGGCCGCCGCCACCAACCAGGCGGCGGAAGAGGCCTCGCCGCTGACGAAGGAGCAGTTGCGATCGCACCAGTCGCTGATGACCCAGGCTTTCTGGAACGGAGCCTCGCCGCCGAAGAGGTCCGTCGCGATCGGTCGCGGCCGGCCCCAGTGTTCCTTGAGAAGGCCGTTCACCAGAAGCCCCGGGCCGACCAGGAGGCAGGACAACAGCCAGAGCGACCGGCGCGCGCCCTGCCCGGCCATGCGTCCCGCCCGAGCGTGACGCGCGACCTGGAAGAGCGCCAGCAGCACAACGCCGCGCATGATCCAGGTGGCGCTGGACCTCAGCGCGCGTAGCGTCGGACTGTTCGCCAGCACGAACCCCTCGGCGGCGTCGTAGAACCATCGGCTGACCGACAGATCGACGCCGGGGAAGACGTAGAAGAACAGGCTGCTCGCCACCACGGCCAAGGCCAGGACGGCGAGCGAGGCATCCGGGGAGGCGGTCGCG
>CAYTMB010000592.1:0-1780 GCA_964438465.1 uncultured Rhodovulum sp.
CAGACCAGCGAGGATCTGAGCGACCTGGTCGGCGAGCCCTACGGGCCGGTCGGCGAGGGTTTTCCCGCGCAGGTGATCGGCACCGGCGCCGCGGTCCGACCGTCGGCGATGCCCGAGATGTTCGCCTCGCTGATGTATGCGGCGCGGCGCGAGCTGGTGGTGACCACGCCCTATTACGTGCCCGACGACTCGATCCAGGCGGCGCTGTGCGCCAGCGCGCGGCGCGGCGTCGAGACCACCCTTGTCCTGCCCCTGCGCAACGACAGCTGGATCGTTGCGGGGGCGAGCCGCAGCTACTACGCCGACCTGCTCGAGGCCGGCGTGCGGATCTACGAATACAAGCCGGGCCTGCTGCACACCAAGTCGCTGACTGTCGACGGCGAGGTCACGCTGATCGGCTCGGCCAACATGGACCGGCGCAGCTTCGAGCTGAACTTCGAGAACAACATCCTGTTGCAGGACAGCGCGCTGACCGCCGCCATGCGGGCGCGGCAGGCGAGCTACATCGCCGACAGCGACCGCCTCGACGCGGCGACGGTGGCGAAGTGGAGTCTGTTCGAGCGGCTGCGCAACAACGCCATCGCGATGTTCGGGCCGGTGCTGTGACGGCGCGCCGCCGGCCGTGACGCCGCCCCTCTACGAGCTTGCGGCCCTCGGCGCGGCGGCGTCCTGGGCGCTGACCGGGATGATCTCGGCCGGACCGGCCGCCTATCTGGGCGCGCCGGCGTTCAACCGGGTGCGGCAGATCTTCGTCGCCGGCCTGCTGGGCTGCTACGTGCTGGGCACCGGCGTCTGGCGCGACCTCGACATGGCCAGCGCCGGGCCGCTGGCGGTCTCGGGCTTCATCGGCATCTTTCTCGGCGACACGCTGCTGTTCGCGGCGCTCAACCGGCTGGGGCCGCGGCGGTCGGGCGTGCTGTTCGCGCTGAACGCGCCGATCGCGGCGGTGCTCGGCTGGCTCGCGCTCGGCGAGACGCTGCGCCCGGTGGCGGTGGCCGGCGTCGCCGTGACCGCCGCCGGCGTCGCGCTGGCGATCCTGTTCGGCAAGCGGCGCTCGCAGCTGCACGCCTGGGAGACGGTCAAGGGGCCGCTCTGGATCGGGGTGGCGCTCGGGCTCGGCGCCGCGACCGGACAGGCCATCGGCTCGATCGTGGCGAAGCCGGCGATGGCGGCCGGGATGGACCCGGTGGCCGCCTCGATGGTGCGGGTCGCGGTGGCCGCGGCCTGCCTGACGCTGCTGATCCAGCTGCCCATCGCCGCGGCGCAGCCGCGCGCGCCGCTGACGCCGCGGGTCGCCGCGGTGACGGCGCTGACCGGCCTGCTCGCGCTGGCGATCGGGATGACGCTGCTCCTGTTCGCGCTGTCGGGGGGCGAGGTCGGCGTGGTCTCGACGCTGTCGGCGACCTCGCCGGCGCTGATCCTGCCGATGCTCTGGGCGCGCACCGGCGAGCGCCCCGCCGCGGGCGCCTGGATCGGCGCAGCACTGGTGGTGGCGGGGATGGCGCTGCTGTTCCTGGTGTGATTTCGGTCCACCCTGCCGGTCGCGTGCTCCCTCTCCGGTCCGGCCCCAAAAGCCGGACCTGTCGCAACGCTTCCGGAGGGGGCGCCCCGAACCGGCGATAGCGAGGCATTGCCTCGCGCCGGTTCGTCGGCCGGAGCGCGCGAGCGCGGAGGCCGATGGGCCATCCGCTGCCCCAGCGCCGGGCAAATCGGCGCGCGCCTGCCCGGCGGCGCGGTGACGCGCCTGCCCAGGGCGGGCAGGCGCGTGCCGATTTTGTCA
>CAYTMB010000593.1:0-1767 GCA_964438465.1 uncultured Rhodovulum sp.
TCAAGCTCGAGCTCGCCCAGTACCGCGAGATGGCGGCCTTCGCCCAGTTCGGCTCGGACCTCGACGCCTCGACCCAGCGCCTGCTGAACCGCGGCGCGCGCCTGACCGAGCTGCTGAAGCAGCCGCAGTACGCGCCGCTGACCAACGCCGAGCAGGTCATCGTGATCTACGCCGGCACCCAGGGCTATCTCGACAAGCTGCCGGTCAAGGACGTCGGCCGCTTCGAGCGCGGCCTGCTCGCCAACCTGCGCGACGGCCACGCCGACCTGCTGGCGGAGATCCGCGACAACGACCAGAAGATCGCCGGCGACATCGAGAAGAAGATCCGCGGCGTGCTCGACGGCTTCGCCAAGACCTTCGCCTGACCCCGGCAATCTAGGGAGGGCGGCGGATGCCTAGCCTCAAGGACCTGAAGATCCGGATCGCGAGCGTGAAATCCACGCGCAAGATCACCAAGGCCATGCAGATGGTCGCGGCGGCCAAGCTGCGCCGCGCCCAGGAAGCGGCCGAAGCGGCGCGGCCCTATGCCGAACGCATGGAGGTCGTGCTCGCCAACCTCGCCTCCGGCGTGGCGGGCAGCCCCTCCGCGCCGCGCCTGCTGAGCGGCACCGGCAAGTCGGACGTGCACCTGCTCGTGGTCGCCACCTCGGAGCGCGGGCTGTGCGGCGGCTTCAACTCGTCGATCGTCAAGCTGGCGCGGACGCATGTCGCGCGGCTGGTCGGCGAGGGCAAGACCGTCAAGATCCTCACCATCGGCAAGAAGGGCCGCGAGCAGCTGCGCCGCGACCTTGGGCCGGCGCTGGTCGGGCATGTCGATCTCTCCGCGGTCAAGCGCCTCGGCTATCCGGACGCGTCCTCGATCGCGCAGGAAGTGCTCACCCGCTTCACCGCCGGCGAGTTCGACGTCTGCACGCTGTTCTACAACCGCTTCCAGTCGGTCATCAGCCAGGTCCCGACCGCCCGCCAGCTGATTCCGGCGTCGTTCGAGCCGCGGGCGGCGGCGCGGGCGCAGTACGAATACGAACCCGACGAGGAAACCATCCTCGCCGACCTCCTGCCGCGCGGGCTCGCCACCCAGGTGTTCACCGCGCTGCTTGAAAACGGCGCCTCGGAACAGGGCGCGCGCATGAGCGCGATGGACAACGCGACCCGGAACGCGGGCGAGATGATCGACCGGCTGACGATCAACTACAACCGCTCCCGGCAGCAGGCGATCACCAGCGAGCTGATCGAGATCATTTCGGGCGCCGAAGCGCTCTAGTACAGGACGGAGACCCCCCAGGCCATGGCCCAGACATCGCACGGCAAGATCTCGCAGGTCATCGGCGCCGTCGTCGACGTGCAGTTCGACGGCGACCTGCCCGAGATCCTCAACGCGCTCGAAACCGACAACCACGGCGTCCGGCTCGTGCTCGAAGTCGCCCAGCACCTCGGTGAATCGACCGTGCGCTGCGTCGCGATGTCGGGCACCGAGGGCCTGGTGCGCGGCGGCAAGGTGACCGACACCGGCCTGCCGATCACCGTTCCGGTTGGCCAGGCGACGCTGGGCCGCATCCTCAACGTCGTCGGCGAGCCGGTCGACGAAAAGGGCCCGGTCGGCGCCGAGGACGTGCGCCCGATCCACCGGCCCGCGCCCGACTTCTCCGAACAGTCGACGGAGAAGGAAATTCTCGTCACCGGCATCAAGGTGATCGACCTGCTCGCGCCCTATGCGCGCGGCGGCAAGATCGGCCTGTTCGGCGGCGCCGGTGTGGGCAAGACCGTGCT
>CAYTMB010000594.1:0-1766 GCA_964438465.1 uncultured Rhodovulum sp.
GGCGACCGCCAGCCGCCCGAGCGCCTGCGCGCCCGCCTCGCCGAGGCGATGACCCCGCTGCCGCTCTGGCGCCCGCCGTTCTCCGACGACCACGCCGCCGACTACCCGGTGCACGCCATCACCCAGCGGCCGATGGCGATGTACCACGCCTGGCATTCGCAGAACGCCTGGCTGCGCCAGATCCACGGCGAGAACCCGCTCTACATCCCCGGCCCGCTCTGGGACGCGCTCGGCCTCGCCGCCGGCGACTGGGTCCATGTCACCTCGCCGCACGGCCGCATCACCGCGCCCGCCGCCCGCATGGACGCCTGCAACCCGCACACGGTCTGGACCTGGAACGCGGTCGGCAAGCGCGCCGGCGCCTGGGCGCTGGCGCCCGACGCGCCCGAGGCCACCCGCGGGTTCCTGCTCAACCACCTGATCGGCGAGCTGCTGCCGGCGAAAGGCGACGGCCACCGCTGGTCGAACTCCGACCCGGTCACCGGCCAGGCCGCCTGGTACGACCTGCGCGTGCGGCTGGAGCGCGCCGCCGCCCCGCCGCCGCGCTCCGAGCCGGCCACGCCCGCCCAGGCCTCGCCGGTCGGGCGCGGCCCCGGGCGCGTCCGCTTCGGCGCGGAGGCGGGCCGGTGACCGCGCTGCCCGCCGCCACCGAGCGCAGCCTCGGCCTCGTGATCGACCTCGACACCTGCGTCGGCTGCCACGCCTGCGTCACGTCCTGCAAGGAATGGAACGGCGCCAGCGGCTCCTTCGCGCCGCTGTCGGACGAGGACGCCTACGGCGCGCAGCCCGAAGGGACCTTCCTCAACCGCGTGCACAGCTACGAGGCCGCGCCCGAGACCGGCGCGCCGCGGCTGGTGCATTTCCCGAAATCCTGCCTGCACTGCGCCGACGCGCCCTGCGTCACGGTCTGCCCCACCGGCGCCTCGTACAAACGCGCGGAAGACGGCATCGTGCTGGTCAACGAGGACGACTGCATCGGCTGCGGCCTCTGCGCCTGGGCCTGCCCCTACGGCGCGCGCGAGATGGACGCCGCCGCCGGCGTGATGAAGAAATGCACGCTCTGCGTCGACCGGATCGACAACGCCAACCTGCCCGAGATCGACCGGATCCCGGCCTGCGTGCGCGCCTGCCCGACCGGCGCGCGCCATTTCGGCGACCTCGCCGATCCGGCCAGCGCGGTGTCCCGCCTGGTCGCCGACCGCGGCGGCTTCGCGCTCATGCCCGAACAGGCCACCCGCCCGGTCAACAGATACCTGCCCCCGCGCGCCGAGATCGACCTGCTGGCGCCGCTGCTCGACCCGATCCCGGCCGAGGCCGGCGGCCTGCTCGGCTGGATCGACCGCGCGCTGGCGCGGCTCTGACCCATGCATCCGGCGCCGTCGATCATCGCCTTCACCGTGCTGTCGGGCCTCGGCTTCGGCCTGATGGCCTGGCTCGGCGCCGGCGCCGTTCACGGCGGCGCGCCGGTCGCCGCGGCTTTCGCCGTCCTGGCGCTGGCGCTCGCCGGCGCCGGCCTGCTCGCGAGCCTGCTCCACCTCGGCCAGCCCCGGCGCTTCCTCAAGGCGTTCCGCGAATGGCGCACGTCCTGGCTCAGCCGCGAGGCCTGGGCGGCCTGCGCGACGATGGGGGCCTTCACGCTCTACGCCGCGCTCTGGGCCTCCGGCCTCCGCCTCGCCGCGCTCGGCTGGCTCGTCGCGGGGCTCGCCCTCTTGACGGTCGCCTGCACCGCGATGATCTACGCCCAGATGAAGTCGGTGCCGCGCTGG
>CAYTMB010000595.1:0-1757 GCA_964438465.1 uncultured Rhodovulum sp.
GCCGCATGACCGACGAGGCCGTCTTCCTGCATTCCATGTTCCGCACCGGGTCGACGTATCTCGCGGCGCGCTTCGCCGCCGATCCGCGATACCTGATGTTTTACGAGCCCTTCCACGGCGGCCTCGCCTCGCGGCGGGGGATCGCGCGGTCGCAGCGCGGCTACGCGGCGAGCCGGGCGGGGCTCGGGCACGATCCGATCGACGGCGGCTACTGGGCGGCCTACCTCGACGTCGATCCCATGACCGGGCGGACGCCGCGGGCGCTCTACCGGGCGCGGTTCGCGGTCCACGACGTGCTGAACGGCGCGAGCCCGGCGGGGGTGTCCTATCTCCGGGCGTGCCAGCGCACCGCGGCGGCGAAGGGGCGGGCGGCGATGTTCGGCTTCTGTCGCTCCGGGCTACAGGTCGCGGGGCTGGCGGACGCGCTGCCCGGCCGGCACCTCCACCTCTTCCGCGATCCGCGGCGGCAGTTCGCCTCCTTCGAGGCAGCGGGGCGGGACTACTTCCTGCCGCAGACGCTGCTGCAGCTGCTGGCGTCGCGGCCCCTGGCGGCGGCGGCGCTGGAGGTCGGCGGCCTGGCGGCGCCGCTGGCGCCGCTGGTCCGCGCCGCCAGCCGGACGCTGCCGCCGGCGGCCACGGCGCGGCTCGGGCGCGGGCTGGCGCGCGGGCTGGCGCCGGAGGCGCGCTACGGGCTGTTCTACCTCGCCTGGCTCGCCTGCGGCGCCCACGGGCGGGCGCACGCGCGCTTCTCGTTCGCGCTCGCCGAGGCGGAAGCGCCGGCGCGGCGGCGGCGGATCGAGGAGGAGCTCGGGCTGCGGCTGGAGGGGCTGCGGGCGATCGACGGCGCCGCGCCCGGGCCCGGCTTCGCGGCGGGTCCGGTCGAGGCGCGGGTGGAGCGGCTGGCGCCGGCGCTCTGACGCGGCGAAAGAGGGTTTAAGTCCGGCGACTTTCCGCCTATTCGGGGCGGGATGAAGACGCGACCCGCAGCCTTCGCCGTCCACCTGCTGACCGGCTCCGGCGCCGCCCTGGCGCTGATGGCGCTGGTGGCTGCCACCCAGGCGGACTGGCGGCTGATGTTCGGCTGGCTGGGCCTGGCGCTGATCGTCGACGGCATCGACGGGCCGCTGGCGCGCAAGCTCGACACCAAGCGGAATGCCGCCAACTGGGACGGGGCCATCCTCGACGGAGTGGTGGACTATCTCACCTACGTCTTCATCCCCGCCTATGCGCTGATCTACGCGCCGCTGCTGCCCTCGCCCTGGGGGATGATCGCGGCGCTCTTCATCGCGCTGACCGGGGTCGTCTACTTCGCCGACGTGCGGATGAAGGGCGAGGACAACTGCTTCATGGGCTTTCCGGCGGTGTTCCAGATGCCGCTGATCGTGCTCCTGACCTTCGACCCGCCGGCCTGGGTGACGCTCGGCATCATCCTGGTGCTGGGGCTGGCGCAGTTCACCTGGCTGAAGTTCGTCCACCCGGTCAGGACGGTGCGCTGGCGGCCGGCGACGCTCGCGGCCTGCCTCGCCTGGCTGGTCTTCGCCGGCTGGTCGGTGTGGGAGAGCTTCGATCCGCCGCTGCCGGTGAAGCTCGGGCTGGCGGCGACGAGCCTGTGGCTGCTCCTCGCGGGCATCGTCATGCAGGTGCTGCCGGCGCGGCGGCACCGCGAGGTGACGCAGCCTTAGGGCAGGCCGACCGAAGCGGGCTTTGCCCGCGAGTCCCGGCCCGACAAGGCGAGGCACTGCCTCGCCCGGGCCGTC
>CAYTMB010000596.1:0-1751 GCA_964438465.1 uncultured Rhodovulum sp.
CCGATTTGTCGACGGACAAATCGGTCGGGAAAGTGGGGCCGGGTCTGCTGGTCCTGGAGCTGGGCGCGCCTAGGCTCGCTGAATTATACCCGGAGAGAGCGCCGCTGTCCCTCACTGTCGCGCAGTGTGAAGATCGGCTTAACGGCGCAATTTTTTCCGTTCTAAATCAGGCAATTACCGTCTGTCGCACGCGTGCGACAGACGGATTTTCACGCTGCTGAAGGCGGCGCTTCGGCGTCCTCGGACACCTTCGGCTTCGCCGGGCTCCGGCGCCGCGGCGCGCGACGCTTCGGGGCAGGGGCCTCCGCAGCGCCGGCCTCGGCCTCGATCTCGACCGGCTCGACCGCAGCGGGCTCGCTCGCGACCGGCTCGACCGCCGCGACCTCGACCGCCACCGGCTCGCTCGCCGCGGCCGGCTCGTCCTCGGCCGCCGTTTCCTCAAGCTCGGGGCCGAGCTCGAGGCGGAACTCGCGCATCAGGAAGGCGGGAACGTGGTCGCCCATGCCCGGGCGCTGCGGCCCGCCGTCGCCGCTCCGCTCGCCGCGGCCCTGGCGCCCGCTCTCGCGCGCTGGCCGCCCGGCCCGCTCGAACCGCCGCGCCGGCTCCGCGGCCGGCGCGGGCTCCGGCGCAACCGCGGCGACCGCCGGGGCTTCGGCGACCTGCTCGGCCACCGGCGCCGGCGCCGCCTCGGGGCGCCCGCCGCGCCGGGGCGCGCGCTCGCGCCGCTCGCGCGGGCGCTCCTCCGGCGCATCGAAGGACGCGCCGTCGAGCGGGCTCTCCATCACCGGCACCGGCTTCTTCACCAGCTCCTCGATCTTGGCGAGGTATTTCTCCTCATGCGGCAGGCACAGCGTGATCGACTTGCCGAGCCGCCCCGCCCGGCCGGTCCGGCCGATGCGGTGCACGTAGTCCTCGGAGTGGATCGGCACGTCGAAGTTGAAGATATGGCTGACGTTGGGGATATCGAGCCCGCGCGCGGCCACGTCCGAGGCGATCAGGAGCTTCAGCTGGCCGTCGCGGAAACTGGTCAGGATCCGCGTGCGCACCGACTGGTCGAGGTCGCCGTGCAGCGCCGCCGCGTCGAAGCCATGCTTCTTCAGCGACTTCGCCACCACGTCGACGTCGACCTTGCGGTTGCAAAAGATGATGCCGTTGGTCAGGCTCTCGCCCTCGCCGCGGATCAGCCGGCGCAGCACCTCGCGCTTCTCCGCCGGGCCGGTGTCCTTGCGCTTCGGGGCGTGCTTGACCACGAACTGGTCGATGGTCTCGGAGGTGGTCGCCTGGCGGGCGACCTCGACGCGGACCGGGTTGTGCAGGAACTCCTGGGTGATCCGGGTGATCTCGGGCGCCATCGTCGCCGAGAAGAACAGCGTCTGGCGGGTGAAGGGCACCAGCTTGAAGATGCGCTCGATGTCGGGGATGAAGCCCATGTCGAGCATGCGGTCGGCCTCGTCGACCACCATGATCTGCACGCCGGTCAGCATCAGCTTGCCGCGCTCGAAATGGTCGAGCAGCCGGCCGGGCGTGGCGATCAGCACGTCGACGCCGCGGTCGATCAGCTTGTCCTGGTCCTTGAAGCTGACGCCGCCGATCAGGAGCGCCATCGTGAGCTTCACATGCTTGGCGTATTTCTCGAAGTTCTCGGCGACCTGCGCGGCCAGCTCGCGCGTCGGGCACAGCACCAGGCTGCGCGGCATCCGGGCGCGGGCGCGGCCCTTGCCGAGATGGGTGATCATCGGCAGCACGAAGGA
>CAYTMB010000597.1:0-1745 GCA_964438465.1 uncultured Rhodovulum sp.
GACGCGGTCGCCGCCGACCTGTGCCTCGGCCGCGCCTTTCTCGGGCGCCTGTGAGGCCCGGGCGTTAACCGCCCGTAACGAAGTGGCAAGCCGCTTTCCAGCCGGTTTCCAGCCGCCTTCCAGCCAGCGTTTGTTCAGCAATTCCAACAGGCTGACCGTCGCCCGAGACGCGCGGCCGGTCAGCCGGAAATCCTGTCAGACCATCACGGCGTCGAGCATCGCGCGGTAGTCCGCCGCGCTCGCCTCGCGCGGGTTGGTCGGGTGGCTGTGGTCGGCCAGCGCGCGCTCGACCACCCAGTCCAGCGCCGCGGGATCGACCTTGAGCGTCGCGAGCCCGGCCGGAATGCCGATCCGCCGGTTCAGCGCCTCGAGCTCGTCCGCGAGATCCGCCGCCGCCGGCAGCCCCATCGCCGCCTTCAGCCGGTCGAGCTTGTCGCCGACCGAGCCCGCGTTGAACCGCAGCACCGGCGGCATCAGGATCGCGTTCAGCGTGCCGTGGTGCAGGCTCGGCCACTTCAGCCCGCCCAGCGCATGCGACAGCGCGTGCACCGCGCCGAGCCCCTTCTGGAAGGTGAGCCCGCCCTCCAGCGCGCCCATCATCAGCTCGGTCCGCCCGTCGAGGTCGCCGCCGTTCGCCACCACCCGCTCCAGGTTGCGCCAGATCCGCCCCGCCCCGTCGAGCGCGATCGCCTCGGCCGGCGGATTGTACTTCGGCGACAGCAGCGTCTCGATGCAGTGCGACAGCGCGTCGAGCCCGGTCGCCGCGGTCAGCCCCGGCGGCAGGCCCAGCGTCAGCTCGGGATCGCAGATCGCGCGCTTCGGGAACAGATAGGGGCTGATGAAGCCGAGTTTGCGCCCGTCGTCGAGCGTCAGTAGCGCCGCCCGCCCGACCTCGGCGCCGGTGCCGGCGGTGGTCGGGATCGCGATCACCGGCGCCACCGCCGCGGTGATCCGCGGCAGCCCGCCGTAGATTGCGGCGAAGCCCTCCAGCGCGCCCTCATGGGTCGCGAGCAGCGCCACGCCCTTGGCGAGGTCGATCGGCGAGCCGCCGCCCAGCGCGATCAGCCCGTCGCAGCCCCCGTCCCGATACGCGGCCAGCGCCGCCAGCGTGGCGCTTTCGGTCGGATTGGGCGGCACGTCGAGGAAGACCGCCGCGCCGCCCGGGCAGAGACCGGCGACCCGCTCGACCAGCCCGGTCGCCGCCAGCCCGCGGTCGCTGACGATCAGCGGCCGCGCCAGCCCGAGCTGCGCGAGATGATCGGGCAGCGTCGCCAGAACGCCGGCGCCGAATTCGACGGTGGTGAGATAGGTGATCAGGGCCATGGACAGGGCGCTCCTTGCGGACAAATCGGGCGAGGCGTCGCGCGGCGGCGGCGTCGCCTCTGACGGATCGCGACGATGGACCTCGGGATTATTATTATTCCATGCGAGTAGCCTAGGCCATATCCGGCGGATACGCTCAGACAGGCAAAATCATTCCCGTTAGATTGTTGAAACGCTATATAATAATCTGAAATCACTTCACAATTTGTTCTGGCGAAAAGAAGCTCCAGCGCCGAGGCGGATAAAAATCCACACTGTTGATTTCAACGGAAAAATAGGAGCGAGAATATTCTGAGGTTTCGCCAAATATCGGGATCAGTCGGTGACTTTTGCACCTCGCGGCCCCGCCGCTCCCGTCCTTCGAGTCCGCATCGCGGCGCGATGTCAAAATCGGTACTCGACCCGGACCTCCCCGCCGTGCT
>CAYTMB010000598.1:0-1742 GCA_964438465.1 uncultured Rhodovulum sp.
CGGCGCGAGACCGACACGATGGACACCTTCGTCGATTCGTCCTGGTACTACGCGCGCTTCACCGCGCCGCATGCGGCGACGCCGACCGACCTCGCCGACGCCGGCTACTGGATGAACGTCGACCAGTACATCGGCGGCGTCGAGCACGCGATCCTGCACCTGCTCTACAGCCGCTTCTTCGCCCGGGCGATGATGCGCACCGGCCATCTGCCGGAGCGCGCCATCGAGCCGTTCGACGCGCTGTTCACGCAAGGCATGGTCACCCACGAGACCTACGCCACCCCCGGCCCGGACGGCCGGGCGATCTGGCGCGAGCCCTCGGAGGTGATCCGCACCGAGACCGGCGCCCGGCTGGCCGACGGAACCGCGGTCGAGATCGGGCCGTCAATCAAGATGTCGAAGTCGAAGAAGAACGTGGTCGACCCCGACGCCATCGTGGCGCAATACGGGGCCGACACCGCGCGCTGGTTCGTGCTGTCCGACAGCCCGCCCGAGCGCGACGTGGAATGGACCGCCTCGGGCGCCGAGGCCGCCGCGCGCCACCTTGCCCGGGTCTGGCGGCTGGTCGAGACCTTCGCGGCCGGGCACGACGCCGTCGGCTGGGACGCGTCGGAACCCCCGGGCGAGGAGGCGACCGAGCTGCGCCGCGCCACCCACCGCACCATCGCCGAGGTGACCGAGAGCATCGAGGGCTTCGCCTTCAACAAGGCCATCGCCAAGCTCTACGAGTTCACCAACACCCTGTCGCGCGTCACCGGCCTGACGCCGGACGTGCGCGCGGCGCACCGCGCCGCGCTGCACGCGCTGGCGCAGCTGATGGCGCCGATGACGCCGCATCTCGCCGAGGAGATGTGGGCGGCGCTGGGCGGCGACGGGCTGATCTCGCGGGCGTCCTGGCCGGAGGCGGTGGCCGAGCTGCTGGTCGCGGCCACCGTCACCCTGCCGGTGCAGGTCAACGGCAAGCGCCGCGCCGAGGTGCGCGCGCCGGCCGGGCTCGACGCCGCTTCGGTCGAGGCGCTGGTGCTCGCCGACCCGGCGGTGCGGCGCGCGCTCGGCGGGGCCGCGCCGCGCAAGGTGATCGTCGTGCCCGACCGGATCGTGAATGTGGTGGTCTGACCGCACGATCTGCGCCGGCGCGCTGGCCGGCGCGCTGGCGCTGGCCGGCTGCGGCTTCGAGCCGCTCTACGACCCCGCCGGCCCCGCCGCCGCCGTCGCCGGCCGCGTCGATGTCGCGGTGATCCCCGGAACCACCGGCTACCTGATGCGCGAGCGGCTGATCGAGCGGCTCGGCGCGGCCGGGACGCCGACGCACCGCCTCGCGGTCGACCTCAGCCTCACCCAGGTCGGCGTCGCCCTGACCGAGGACGACGTGACCTCGCGCTTCGACGTCGTCGGCGTCGCCGCCTGGCGGCTGGTCCCGCTGGACGGAACCCTCCCGGCGCTGGCGGAGGAGGCGCGCGCGGTCTCGGGCTACAGCGCGCCGACCTCGGCGACCACCTCGGCCTTCGCGATCCTGTCGGCGCGGCGCGACGCCGAGGAGCGGCTGGCGCTGGTGCTCGCCGACCGCATCGCCCAGCGCATCGCCGTCGAGGCCGCCGTCTGGTCCGCTCCCGGCGGGACCGCCCTGTTGCCCCCGGGCGGCCTCGGCGCGGCGACGCCGCCGGACGACGGCGCCGACCCGCTGCCGTGAAGCTCGGCGGACGCGACGCCGCGCGCTATCTCGAGCGCCCGCCGGCGGGCGC
>CAYTMB010000599.1:0-1740 GCA_964438465.1 uncultured Rhodovulum sp.
GCGCCGCCGTGGCCGAAGATATGCGCCTCGTGGCCGCAGTTGGGGCAGATGTAGGCCGACATGTTCTCGATCAGCCCCAGCACCGGGATGTCGGTCTTGGCGAACATGTCCATCGCCTTGCGCGCGTCGAGCAGGGCGACGTCCTGCGGCGTGGAGACGATGATCGCGCCGGCCACCGGATAGCGCTGGGACAGGGTGAGCTGCACGTCGCCGGTGCCCGGCGGCAGGTCGACGACGAGCACGTCGAGATCGCCCCATTCGACCTGGCCCATCATCTGCTGCAGCGCGCCCATCAGCATCGGGCCGCGCCAGATCACCGCCTCGCCCTCCTTCAGCATCAGCCCGATCGACATCATCGTGACGCCGTGGGCGTGCAGCGGGATGATGGTCTTGCCGTCCGGCGACTTCGGCCGGGCGCTGACGCCCATCATCCGCGGCAGGCTCGGGCCGTGGATGTCGGCGTCGAGCAGGCCGGTCGCCTTGCCCTCCAGCGCCAGCGCCACCGCGAGGTTCGAGGCGACCGTGGACTTGCCGACGCCGCCCTTGCCGGAGGCGACCGCGACGATGCGCTTCACGCCCGGCACCGGCTGCGGCCCGGCCTGCGGCGTCGGGTGCCGGCCGATCTTCAGATCCGGCGTCGGCGGCGCCTTCGGCGCGGGGCCATGCGCGGTCATCAGCGCCGAGACCGAAGCGACGCCGGGCAGCGCCGCCACCGCCGCTTCGGCCGCGGCGAGCACCGGCTCCAGCGCGCGGCCCTGGGCCGGATCGACCTCGAGCACGAAGCGCACCGCGCCGCCCTCGACCGTCAGCGCGCGCACGAGGTCGGCCCCGACGACGTCGCCGCCCTGCGGCAGGGCGACCTTTTGCAGGGCCTCGATCACGTCGTCGCGGGTCACGGTCATCGCGGGTCGCCTTCGGACTGGAGTGCGCGCCATACATCGCCCCGCCGGCCCCCGACGGCAAGGGCCGGCGGTTTTCTGCGCGAGATTGTTCGGGTCAAGGTTCGGATCGGCGCGATATTGTTGCATGGTTCGCGGGCGCCACATGTGGTGGCGCCCCGGCGGCGTGATCGAGTGCTCCGAGGAAATCATATTCTTAACAGTGCATTGAGAGCGTTGCATCCTGCGCATGACAGCCATCGCATCTCGATGGTTGTGCGCAACGGTCCGGGGTATATCTTGCACTGCAACAAGACCGGAAACGCTCAACACCGAACACTGCCGAAAGGAGGCATACATGGCACAGGCACTGAACGTCGCGTCCCGTCCCGGCATCTTCGCGGATGCGGAGCGGATCCTGAACACCGAAGCCGGCAAGCTGCGCGAGGCGCTGGCCCGCCGCCGCGTCTACCGCCGGACCCTGGCCGAACTGCGCGCGCTCCCGATGCGCCAGCTCGAGGACATCGGCTACGCCGGCGCGGATCTCGCCGCGGTCGCCCGGGCGGCCGTCGCCCGCAGCTGAACCACATCTGAACCACATCGCCGCCGGATCGAGCGATCCCGGACGGCCCCGCTCTCTCAAAGGATCAAGACAATGGCACATTCCGCAACCTACGACTCCGGCGCTTTCGGCGCCGTCTCCGGGCTGACCGCCCGGATCCGCAAGGCCTGGGCCGACTACAGGCTCTACGCCGCGACCGTCCGCGAGCTCCAGCAGCTGTCGGACCGCGAACTCGCCGATCTCGGCATCCATCGCGCGTCGATCGACGGGATCGCGCGCGAGAGCGTCTACACCGCCTGA
>CAYTMB010000600.1:0-1739 GCA_964438465.1 uncultured Rhodovulum sp.
TGGTCGCCGCCACCGACATCACCTTCTGCATGTTCCACCGCGCCGAGTTCGAGCGGCTGCTGGCGCGCAACCCCCGGATCGAGCGCCGGCTGCTGGAGATGACGCTCGACGAACTGGATTCGGCGCGGGAATGGATGCTGCTGCTCGGCCGCAAGACCGCGCGCGAGAAGATCGCCACCCTGTTCGTCATCATGGCCCGCCGCGACGAGGCGGTCCATCGCCGCGCCCCGCGCGACGGCCTGCGCTTTCCGCTCTACATCACCCGCGAGGCGATGGCCGACTATCTCGGCCTCACGATCGAGACGGTCAGCCGGCAGATCTCGAAGCTGCGCCAGGACGGGGTGATCGAGCTGCGCGAGAATCGCGTGGTGCAGGTGCCCAACTTCGCGCGGCTGATCGCGGAATCGGGCGACGACGCCGAGGATCTCTTCCTGGCCTGACGCCGCGCGCCGCCGCCCCGCGCCGGTCGCGCAAGGCCGCTGCGCCGCGCTGCGCACTGCACGACACCGCCGCTCCGACCTCCGCCGTGGCCGGCCCGAACCCTTCATCCGCCCACGGTCGGTCGCCGCCCGGGCTCGGGGCCCGGGCGCGACGGCGGGGCGGGCGCGCCTTCTCCCGGAAGCGTCGTGTGGCGGGGCCGCGCCGGGTTTGATCTGGATCAACGTTGCCGTACCGACAACATCGCAATAGGGTCACGAGGAAGTGCGCGGACCGGCCGGAAGGCCGGCTGCGGCCGGCGGGGACAGAGGGCGGCATATGCAGGACGGGTTGAAGATCGCGGCGCTCGGGATTCTGGTCGTGTTGTTCGCGATGGCGGCCAATTACGGACAGGACCTCGCCTACCAGGTGCATGCGCTGCTCCTGATGGCCATCGCCGCCGTCCTGTTCGTCTGGTCGATCCGCACGGCGAAGCTGGCCGGTCCGGCGACCGGGCTGGTCGACCCCCGGCCGGCGCCCGGGACCGGCTACATGGACGAGGTCATCCGCTACGGCTGCATCGCCACGGTGGTCTGGGGGCTGGTCGGCTTCCTGATGGGCGTGATCATCGCCTGGCAGCTGACCTATCCGGAGCTCAACCTCGGCCTGCCCTGGACCAGCTTCGGCCGGCTGCGGCCGCTGCACACCTCGGCGGTGATCTTCGCCTTCGGCGGCAACGCGCTGATCGCCACCTCGTTCTACGTCGTCCAGCGCACCTGCGCGGCGCGGCTCTGGGGCGGCAACGCGGCCTGGTTCGTGTTCTGGGGCTACAACCTGTTCATCGTGCTCGCCGCCACCGGCTATGTGCTCGGCTCCACCCAGTCCAAGGAATACGCCGAGCCGGAATGGTACGTCGACCTGTGGCTGACCGTGGTCTGGGTGGTCTATCTCGCGGTGTTCATGGGCACGATCGTCAAGCGCAAGGAACCGCATATCTACGTCGCGAACTGGTTCTTCCTCGCCTTCATCGTCACCGTGGCGATGCTGCATGTGGTGAACAACGTCACCGTTCCGGTCTCGATCTGGGGCTCGCAGTCGGTGGTGATGTGGCCGGGCGTGCAGGGCGCGATGGTCCAGTGGTGGTACGGCCACAACGCCGTCGGCTTCTTCCTCACCGCGGGCTTCCTCGGGATGATGTACTACTTCATCCCCAAGCAGGCCGAGCGGCCGATCTATTCCTACCGGCTGTCGATCATCCATTTCTGGGCGCTGATCTTCCTCTACATCTGGGCCGGCCCGCACCACCTGCACTACACCGCCCT
>CAYTMB010000601.1:0-1737 GCA_964438465.1 uncultured Rhodovulum sp.
CGGGTCGGGTCGAGCACGCCGTCGAGCACCGCGTTGCGGAACGGCGCGCCGTGGTTGAACCGCTCGCCGTCGAACGGGCCGCCGGTGTCGGAATGCGCGTCGATGTGGATCAGCCCGACCGGCCGCTCGCGCCCGACCGCGCGCAGGATCGGATGGCTGATCGAATGATCGCCGCCCACCGTCAGCGGCGCGGCGCCCGCCGCCAGGATCGCGCCGATCCAGGCCTCGATGTCGGCGTGGGACCGGTGCAGGTCGTAGCGCCCGGCGAAGGCGACGTCGCCGACGTCCGCGACCGAGAGATCGTAGATCGGGGCGCAGTCGAGAGCGTGGTTATAGGGCCCCACCCGCTCGATCGCGCGCAGCGCCCGCGGCCCGAAGCGGGCGCCGGGCCGGTTCGAGACCCCGAGATCCATCGGCGCGCCGGTGATCGCCACGTCGAGGCCGTCGAAGTCGGGCGCGGCGCGGTCGACCTGCCGGTGCGGCGCGGTCAGGAAGGTCGGCACGCCGACGAAGGGCGCCGGCCGCGCGCCGCGGCTGAACACCTTGTCGGCCACCTTCGCGAACTTCGGGTCGAGCATGCGCCCGCCCGGATCGTCGGCGTAGCGCGCGCGCAGGCGCTCCAGTTCCTCCGCGGACCAGCCCATCGCCATTCCCTCCCGTCAGGGGCCGGCCCCGGCCGTGCGGCCGGGACCGGCGCCGCGCCTACTGCAGCGCGATGTCGGTCACCGCATGGCTCCAGGCCCCTTCCGGCGCCTTGGTGATGACCGGCTCGGAGCCCGCGCTCAGCAGCGTCTTGACCGTGCGCTCGTAGTCGGCCGGGTCGAGCGCGCCGTTCGAGCCGGCGGTCAGCTTGGCCACCTCGCCCATCATACGCTTCTGGTGCGCCTCGGTCTGGGCGCCGGTCTCGTCGTTCTCCAGCACGATCATCGCGGCCTCGTCGGGATGCTCCTCGGCCCATTTCCAGCCCTTCATCGAGGCGCGCACGAACTTGGCCATCGTCTCGACGAAGGCCGGATCCGCGAGCTTGTCCTCGAGCACGTAGAGCCCGTCCTCCAGCGTGGCCACGCCCTCGTCCTGGTACTTGAACACCGTCAGGTCCTCGGGCGTCAGCCCGGCGTCGATCACCTGCCAGTATTCGTTGTAGGTCATGGTCGAGATGCAGGCGGCCTGCTTCTGCAACAGCGGATCGACATTGAACCCCTGTTTCAGCACCGTCACGCCATCCGGCCCGCCGTCGGTGGCGATGCCGAGCGTGCTCATCCAGCTCAGGAACGGGTATTCGTTGCCGAAAAACCAGACCCCCAGCGTCTGGCCGGGGAAGTCCGCGGTCGTGGCGACGCCGCTGTCGTCGCGGCAGGTCAGCATCATGCCCGAGGACTTGAACGGCTGGGCGATGTTGACGAGCGGCAGCCCGGCCTCGCGCGCGGCCAGCGCCGAGGGCATCCAGTCGACGATCACGTCGGCGCCGCCGCCCGCCAGCACCTGCGCCGGCGCGATGTCCGGGCCGCCGGGCTTGATCGTGACGGTGAGGCCCTCCTCCTCGTAGAACCCCTCGGCCTCGGCCACATAATACCCGGCGAACTGCGCCTGGGTGACCCATTTCAGCTGGATCGTCACGTCCTCGGCCGAGGCCGCGCCGGCCGCCGCCAGCATCAGGACCGCGGCGGAGGCGCCGGCGAACATCCGTTTCATACTCGTCTCCATGTTGGTATTCTCTTCCTTGCCTATGCCCGTTGC
>CAYTMB010000602.1:0-1735 GCA_964438465.1 uncultured Rhodovulum sp.
GCGCGGCAAGGCCCGCCAGACAGCTCGTCGATTTCAGATGCAGCATCGTGCTCCCTTTCATCTCGGTCTTGCGCCCCGTCCGGGGCCGTCACGCGCGGATCGGGCCGCCCTTGCGGCCACGGATGCGCCACCGGATGTTAACGCCGAAACATGGCGTTATCGCAACAGTCATCGTCACAACCTGAACGCGCGGATACGCGCGCGGCGCGATGCGACGCGCGGGAGATCGGGCGTTTCGCCGCGTCGCGGCGGGCGGTCAGGGCGCGATGCGGACCTCGACCGAGCTGATGAACCATTCGAAATGCGCGCGGCTGCGGATCGAGACGTCGTTGGTCCCCGAAAGGTCGAAGCTGCGGGTTCCGGCGGTGATCACGACGCTTTGACCCGCCGGGACCGGGCCGGCGGCGAACAGCCGGGCGAAATAGTGCTGGCCGCGGGTCAGGTTCTTGCGGTGCAGGGTTTCGTCGTCGTCGGTCCTGAGCGTCACGGTCGACATCTGGGCGAAGGACGGCTCGGGCACGTTGGGGTGCAGCACGTCCATCATCAGGTGGTTGGTCTGATGCGTCGTCGAGTTCGACCAGCCCCATTCGTCCTCGGTGCGGATGTGGTGGGTTCCGATCGTGCTCTGGGCGTCGATCAGCACCTCGACCAGTCCGGTCGCCGGCGGGGTGAAGGCGAAGGCGATCTGGCTGTGCGCGTCGACCGAGGCGTAGTCGAAGTCGTCGGCGTCGGGATTGTCCATCGTGGTGACGAGGCCGACGAGGCCGGCGGGCGGCGACAGGATGTGCTCGCGGTCGACGGTGAAGTTGTTGCTGCGCACGGGCAGGAAGCCGAAGTCGAAACCGAAGAACGGCGGCCGGAACACCTGCCAGCGGTGCGGGTCGCTGGGGTCGGGCTCGAGGTCGAGCACGCCCCAGGGCAGCGCCTTGACGTGCAGCGGCGAGAGGTCGAGCCAGGTCTCCAGGTTGCTTGCGAGATGGAAGCCCGGCGCGACCCTGCCCGCGGTGACGGGCGCCGCCTCGACCGCCGCCTGGAAGGCGAGGCCGATCTTGCGCAGCTTGCCGATATCGGCGCCGAGCTTCTTCAGCAGCTTGTTCGCCTGCTTGCGCCGCGCGGCGTTGGCCGCGGCGTAGTCGCGCGTCAGCCCGCCGGGCGGCTGCATCAGGTCGCGCCAGGTCAGCGATTCGGCCCGCATCAGCGCGCGCAGCGCCGTCGAGGTCTCGGGTCCCAGCACCTCCGCCACCGCGCGCCGCGCCACCTGCGAAGCGCCGGCGAGCATCCTGTCGCGCCCGGCGACCCGCTCGGCCGCCGCAGCGTCGCGCATCGCGGCCGCCTTGCGCGCGGCCTCCTGCGCCTCCGCCGGAAACTCCCCCAGGAACGGCAGCCGCCGTTGCAGCGTCAACCCGCTCGCCATCGTCGCGTCTCCCCCGAAACGCATCTGGACGCAAACAGCCTACGCCCGCGCCGCCGCTGCGGCAATCGTCTCGTCGGAACGCGCGCGACGTCCCGGGGCGCCGGCGCGGTTCCTTGCTGAAGCGCCGCATCGCGCGTTCACGGATCGTTAGCGGATCAAGGATCCATGTATTTCAACAGGATAGCGAATATTCACGCTGAATAGCCGCTTAGAATCGCCAGATCAGCGGCGTCAGCCAGATCGCGACGACGCCGTAGAACAGGGTCAGCGGCAGGCCGAGGCGCCAGTAGTCGCCGAACTCGTAGCCGGCGGGCCCCATCA
>CAYTMB010000603.1:0-1734 GCA_964438465.1 uncultured Rhodovulum sp.
AGGCAGGCGCGCACCGATTTGTCGACGGACAAATCGGTGAAGCGAATGCGGCGACTTAGTGTTCTAACCTCATCCAGATCCAGGCCGACCCCGAGGCGATCAGCCAGAGCCGTATGACGCCTCGCATCGGCCGGCGCGCCTGTGGATAACCCGGACGTTAAGACTTTAATCTCATCGAATCAGTCGCTTGACCAGCGTAACAACATGATACGCCCGCTTCAGCCCTTGCCGCGCTCGCGCGCCAGCAGTTCGGCCTTGCGCGCGACGCCCCAGCGATAGCCGGAGATCGTGCCGTCCTTGTGCACCACCCGGTGGCAGGGCACCGCGATCGCCACGGCGTTCGCGGCGCAGGCCGTCGCCACCCCGCGCGCCGCGCCCGGCCGCCCGATCGCCGCGGCGATCTCGGCATAGCTCGCGGTGCTGCCCACAGGGATCGCCTGCAGCGCCCGCCAGACCCGTTCCTGGAAGGCGGTGCCGCGCAGGTCGAGCGGCAGGCCCGCGCCCGCGCCCGGGCGCTCGACCAGATCGACCACCGCCGCGAGGGTCTCCGCAAAGGCCGCGTCCGCCGACGCGATCGCCGCCTTGGGAAACCGCCGCCGCAGCCAGGCTTCGTGCGCGGCGTCGTCCTCGCCGAAGGTGATCGCGCAGACGCCCCGGTCGGTCGCCGCGACCAGCACCCGCCCCAGCGAGGTCTCGGCGCTGGCGTGGCGGATGGTCTCGCCCCGCCCGCCGTCGCGGCGCACCGCCGGCGCCATCCCGAGCCGGGCCCCCGCCTCGGCGTAGAACCGGCTGGCCGAGCCGTAGCCGGCGGCGTGGATGGTCTCGGTCACGCTGTCGCCCGCCGCCAGCGCCGCGTCGGCGCGCTTGGCGCGCAGCGCGTTGGCGTAGGTCCGCGGCGTGACCCCGGTCGCGCGCTTGAACATGCGGTGGAAATGATGCGGCGCATAACCCGCCCGCGCCGCCAGCGCCTCGAGCGTCGGCGCCGGGGCCTCGTCGGCGACGGCGGCCTCGATCAGCCGCGCCGCGGCGGTCACCGCCTGCGCCATCAGCCGCCGCTCCGGCTCGGCGTCGGGCTCGCAGCGCTTGCAGGCGCGGAACCCGGCGGCCCGCGCGGCGGCGGGATCGGGGTAGAAGGCGACGTTCTCGCGCTTCGGCCGCCGGGCCGGGCAGGTCGGGCGGCAGTAGATGCCGGTGGTCTTCACCCCCAGCACGAAGGTTCCGTCCGCCGCGAGGTCGCGCGCGACCACGGCGGCCCAGCGGGCGTCGTCGGAGAGGGCGGTTTCAGTGTCGAGCACGGCGGCCTCCGGATCGGAAAACAGGATAGCTTCACCGCGGAATATAGGCGCCCCGACCGGCCGGCGCCCCTCGCCGCTTGCCTTCAATGTCCGGCTGCGCCGGTCAGGCCGCATGCGCCCGGGGGCGCAGCCGCTTGCCGTCGGCGTCGAAATGGAAGACCCGGGCGCGGTCGGGGGTGAGGCGCACCGCTTCGTCGACGTCGAACGGGGTTTCGCCGAAGATGCGGGTGGTGACGAGGCCGTGGTCGTCGGTGGCGACGAAGACGTTGGTCTCGGAGCCGAGGCGCTCGACATGGCTGATGCGCCCCGGGATCGGGCCGGCGTCGCGGGAGATGGCCAGGTGCTCGGGGCGCACGCCGAGGGTCCTGCCCGGCGCGCCGAGCTTCGTCGCGTCGAGGAAGTTCATCTGCGGCGAGCCGATGAAGCCGGCGACGAAGAC
>CAYTMB010000604.1:0-1727 GCA_964438465.1 uncultured Rhodovulum sp.
TCGGTGACGATCGTGGTGGTGGCCGACATGTCAGCGGGCCTCCGTTCTGTTGCTCCGGCTCTGTCGGCGGGCGGCGCGGCCGCCCTTGCCCCGTCCACTCGGTCCGGTGACGGCGCCGACGAGGTCGCGACGCAGCGCGAACCGCTGATAGATGAGGGCGATGACGAGCGAGATGACGAACAGGATCACGGCGATCGCGCTGCCGTATCCGGGCTGTCCGGCGAACTGTCCCTGCTGCACCATGTAGGTCGCCATGGTCTCGGTGGCGATGCGGCGCACCGCCGGGGCGACTGTGACCCACACCATGTCGAACACCTGCAGCGAGCCGATGATCGACAGGAACGCCCAGATGCGGATGGTGGGGCCGAGCAGCGGGATCGTGATGTGCCGCTGGACCTGCCACCAGGTCGCGCCGTCGATCTGCGCCGCCTCGGCGAGATCCTCGGGAATGCCCTGGAGGCCGGCGAGGAACAGCAGGATCGCGAAGCCGATGTACTTCCACGTGAGGATGAAGAAGATCGTCCACAGCGCGATGTCGGGGTCGGCGAGCCAGTTGCGGGCGAGGTCGCCGAGGCCGATCGCCTCGAGGGTCGCGTTGACGGCGCCGTTCGGCTGGAGGATCAGCTTGAAGGACAGACCCGCGATGACCTCCGCGAGAACGTACGGCACGAAGATGAGGAGCCGGAAGACGCTGCGCCCGCGCAGACGGCGGTTGAGCAGCAGGGCGACGCCGATGGCGATGGGGCCCTGGATGAGCAGCGACATCACGAGGATGAAGAACGTGTTGCCGATGGCCTTCTGGAACTCGGGGCTGGTGAGCGCCCGCACGTAGTTGTCGAGGCCGATGAAGCGTGCCGGGTCTGCCAGGTGGCTCCACTGGAACGCCGGCGGCAGGTTGTAGAAGCTGTAGACCGCCGCGAGGATCACCGGCAGGATCACGAAGCCCAGGAACAGCACGAGTGCGGGCGAGACGAACAGGAGGATCTCGAGGCGCTTGCGCCCCGAGCCGCGCCGGTACGGGCGCGTCGGTGCAGGGCCCGGGCCCGCGGAAACCGCGGGCCCGGGTGTGGTGAGAGTGGCCATGTTCTACAGTGTCGCCGCGGCGTCCTGCATCTTCTGGACGATCTCTTCGGGCGTTCCGGTGCCTGCGAACAGGTTGACGATGCCCTCGTTCATGGCGTTGCCGACCGTCGTGCCGAACGCGGTGTCGAGCCAGAGCTGGACGAAGGATGCCTCGGCGAGGCCCTCCGCGACCATCTTGAGGTTCGCGTCCTCGAGCGAGCTCTGCGCCGCCGGGACGGTCGGGATGCCGGAGCCGCTCGCGGCGAAGCGGGCCTGGACGTCCTCGCTCATGATGTAGGCGAGCAGTTCGGCGCACTCCGGCGGAGCCTCCGCCGAGCAGCCGAATCCGTCGCCGCCGCCGAGCGCGGCAGTCGGGTCGCCGGCGGCACCGGCGATGCCCGGCACCGGGAACCAGCCGAGGAACGGCGGCACCTGCTGGTCGGGAGTCAGCCCGCCGATCGTGCCGGCGTTCCAGTGACCCATGAGCTCCATGGACGCCTGGGCGTTGGCGACGAGACCCGCCGAGCTGCCGGCGCCCTGCTGGGCGGGCGTGCCGAGGAAGCCGTCCTGGAACGGCTCGATGCCGAGGAAGTCCTGCAGCTGCTCACCGGCCTCGACCCAGCACGGGTCGCTGAAGTCGAACTCGGTCTCGGCCGCCGCGAGCG
>CAYTMB010000605.1:0-1723 GCA_964438465.1 uncultured Rhodovulum sp.
GTCGCCCGGAGCGCGCGAGCGCGGAGGGCGAGGGGGATTGGGCATCTCCGTCGGGCTGTAATCGGTGCGCGCCTGCCTGGGCTGGTGCGTCTATCGCGCCTGCCGGGGGCAGGCAGGCGCGCACCGATTTGTCACGGGACAAATCGGTGAAGCGACTGCGGTCACCGCGCGCTCCGGCCGCATCCGGGTCCGGGCCGGCGCCGGGACGATCGGCCGGCGCTCGGATCAGTGCAGCAGGGCGGCCGCCGCCGGGGCCTGGCGCGCCTCGGCGAGGATCGCCGTCAGCACCGCGACATGGCGCTGGATGTTGTAGGTGGCGCCGCCGGTGGTGCGGGTCTCCTCGAGCCGGTTCTCCTCGGCGAGCAGCGGCGCCATGGCGTCGCGCGGAGCGACGCCCTTGGCGTCGCGCACCAGCCGCTTGAGGTCGCGGTCGCGGCGATACTCGGTGACGCCGGCCCGGGCGGCGCGGATCAGGATCTTCGGGCGGCGCAGGTCGGTCAGCTGGGCGGAGAATTCGGTCATCTGGTCCCTCGTCGGCTTGGGTTCGCTGGCCCATACTGCACGCGCCAAAGGAGTGTTGCGCAACCTGAAGTAGTATCGCGCGCTGCCTGTGATCAAGTATCTCATTGAAAACAAATGATTTAATACGATATTAATCATCCCTTAGCGAATCAACCTTAAGACGAGTTTTGCAAAGTTTGTCATCTTGGGGTCCCATCCGTGCCCAATGCGACCGCCGCGATCCGCGCGCTCCCCCCCTCTCGCGCCGACGGCCAGACGGCGGTCCCGGACTGGCTCCCCGACCTCGCCATCATCTACCTCGCCCATACCTCGGGCGGCGTTCCGATCCGGGTGATCGCCCGCGCCAAGGGCTGCGCGCCGTCGACGGTGATGCGGCAGGTGCGCAAGGTCGAAGCCTGGCGCGACGACCCGCTGATCGACGAGGCGCTGGAGGCGTTCAGCCGCACCCACGCCGCACGCTGCGCCGACCTATCCCTGTCCCAGGAGTTCCCGCCGATGACGCACCAGGCCGCCCGGACGATCCCGGTTCCCGACGAACTCCCCGGCGCGCGGATCGAGCGCGAGGCGCGCCGCATCCTGCGCCGCCTGTGCGAGAAGGGCGCGTTCCTCGCGGTGGCCCCGACGATGGAGAAGGCGGTGGTGCTGCGCGAGGTGGTCCCCGGCAAGCAGAACCGCATCGCGGTGGTCGATCGCGACGTCGCGCACGCCTTCGCGCTGCAGGAGTGGATCGGCTGCGAGAAGGCCGGCAAGATCGCCTGCTACACCATCACCCCGGTCGGCCGCGCCGCGCTGAAGCGGCTGCTGACCGAGGAGCGGACGGCGCGCGAGCCGCAGCCGGGGCTGGCCGAGGCGGCCTCGCCGTTCCGGGAGCAGCACCGCTTCTTCGCCGAGCGCGAGGTGGCGGACGGCGCCGACGGCGCGCGGCGGCTGCGCTTCAACCTCGCCGAGAGCCCGCTGTCGGTGCTGGGGCGCAAGCGCGACCGGGACGGCGCGGCCTATCTCGACGCGAACCTGATCGAGGCGGGCGAGCGGCTGCGCGAGGATTTCGAGCTGGCGCAGATGGGGCCGCGGGTCACGCAGAACTGGGAGCGGTTCCTGACCGCCGGCGGGCGCGATGCGATGACCGCGGGGCGCGGCCCGGGCGAAGGGCCGCAGGACGCGCGGGTGCGGGTGGCCAAGGCGCTGGAGGCGCTGGGGCCGG
>CAYTMB010000606.1:0-1722 GCA_964438465.1 uncultured Rhodovulum sp.
CCGGGCATCGCCCAGCATCCCGCGGAACATCGGAAGGCGCAGCGCCCTGATCCCCGTCGACCCCTCGCCGCCCGTCGCCGACGCGATCGCCAAGACCACCTGCTACATGTGCGCCTGCCGCTGCGGGATCGACGTGCATCTCGCGGGCGGACGGGTCAGGCATATCGAAGGCAACCGCGACCACCCGATCAACCGGGGCGTGCTCTGCGCCAAGGGTAGCGCCGGGGTGATGAACCATCTCAGCCCGGCCCGGCTGCGCGCGCCGCTGCGCCGCACCGGCCCGCGCGGCGCCGGCGAATTCGCGGAGATCGGCTGGGACGAGGCGCTCGGGCTCGCGACGGACTGGCTGGCCCCGGTGCGCGCGACCCGTCCGGAGAAGCTCGCCTTCTTCACCGGGCGCGACCAGAGCCAGGCGCTGACCGGCTGGTGGGCGCAGCAGTTCGGCACGCCGAACTACGCCGCGCATGGCGGGTTCTGCTCGGTCAACATGGCGGCCGCCGGCATCTACACCCTCGGCGGCGCGTTCTGGGAGTTCGGCGCGCCGGACTGGGAGCGCACCGAGCTGTTCCTCTTGTTCGGCGTCGCCGAGGACCACGACAGCAACCCGATGAAGATCGGCCTCGGCAGGCTCAAGGCCCGCGGCGTCAAGGTGATCGCGATCAATCCGGTCCGCACCGGCTACAACGCCATCGCCGACCAGTGGATCGGGATCACGCCGGGGACCGACGGCCTGCTGGTGCTGAGCCTGATCCACCTGCTGATGGCCGCCGGCCGGATCGACGTCGACTACCTCGTGCGCTACACCAACGCCGCGCATCTGGTCGACCAGGACCCGCTCTCGCCGGGTTTCGGCCTGTTCCTGCGCGATCCCGAGGGCTGTGAGCTGGTCTGGGACCGCGACCGCCGCCGCGCCGTTCCCTGGACCGAACCGGGCGCCCGACCGGCGCTGCACGGCGCGGTCAACATCGGCCCCACCCATGCCCGGCCGGTGTTCGAGCTGATGGCGGACGCCTATCTGGACCCCGCCTATGCGCCCGAAGCGGTCGCGGCGCGCTGCGGCGTTCCCGCGGCGACGATCCGCCGCCTCGCCGCCGAGCTCGCGCATGTCGCCTTCGAGCGCACGGTGACGCTGGACCGGCCCTGGACCGACCTGCGCGGCGAGCGCCACCCGACGATGACCGGTCGCCCGGTGGCGATGCATGCGATGCGCGGCGTCTCGGCGCATTCCAACGGCTTCCAGACCGCGCGCGCGATCCACCTGCTGCAGCTGATCCTCGGCACGGTCGAGACCCCCGGCGGCTTCCGCTTCAAGCCGCCCTACCCCAAGCCCTGGTCCGCGCATCCCCGGCCGCATTCGAAGGTCACCCCCGGCTACCCGCTCGACGGCCCGCAGCTCGGCTATCCGCGCGGCCCCGAGGATCTCGCCATCGACGCCGACGGCGCGCCGCGGCGCATCGACAAGGCCTTCTCCTGGGAGGCGCCGCTCGCCGCGCACGGCCTGATGCATATGGTGATCTCGAACGCCGTCGCGGGCGATCCCTATCCGATCGAGGTGCTGTTTCTCTACATGGCCAACATGGCCTGGAACTCGGCGATGAACACGCGCGAGACCATGGGGATGCTGACCGCCACGGACGCCGGCGGCGCCTACAAGATCCCGAAGATCATCTATTCCGACGCCTATTCCTCCGAGATGGTCGCCTTCGCCGACCTGATCCTGCC
>CAYTMB010000607.1:0-1718 GCA_964438465.1 uncultured Rhodovulum sp.
ATCACCGCCTGCGGCTTCTGCGCCGAGGCGCCGTTGTCGAGATAGACCAGCGGCCTGCCATGCACCTCGCGCGACAGGATCGGGAAATCCCGGCGGACCGTTTCGACGTCGTAGCTCATGCGCCCCCCGTCGGCGAAAGTCCCAGGATCGCCGCGAGCAGCGTCAGGCCGAGCACCAGCGCCACCACGCTCAGCACCGTCACGCCGAGCACCATGACCGGCGAGGGAAAGCCGTGCAGCTCGGCGGCGAAGTTCGCAAAGGCCCAGAGCAGCCAGAACAGCATCGCGATGGCGAGGATCCCGGCCAGCGGCGGCGCGATGACGAGCAGCACGATCTGCAGCACCTGGATCAGCAAGGTCATCGCGTTCAGCCAGACCACCAGCATCGTCGCGCCCCACAAGCCGCCCGCGCCGCCGAACGCGCGGCCGATGCGCACCGTCAGCACCACGATCAGCGCCATCACCCCGAGCTGGGTCGCCGCGCCGACCAGCGGCCGGCGCAGCACCGCCGCCGACATCGGATCGACCGGACCGCCGCTCAGCTCCATCGCGGCGTAGCCGAGCACCACGCCGGCGCAGGCGATCACCACCGCGATCTGCACGAGCGGGCCCCAGCCGATCGCGAACGCCAGCACGCGGCGCGCCGCCGCGCGCGGCCGCACCAGGCTGTCGATCACCAGTTGACCCCACATGTCCGCCTCCGGTCCGCGCGCCTGCGCCGCGCGCGTCTGCAATGCCCGAGCCGCGCGCGTCACGCGGCTCACCCGATCGCCGGAGCGGCGCCGGTCAGCGTCCCGAGCCCGAAGGCCAGCCCGGCGAAGGCGAGGGCCAGCACAGCGGCGACCCGGCGCGTCGCGGCGAAGCCTTCGACCTCGGCGAGGCTCGCCGCCAGCAGCCAGAGCCAGAACGCCAGCCCCGCATAGCCCAGATAGTCGATCCACGGCAACAGACCCGCCCCGCCCGCGATCTCGGCCAGGGCGCCGGCCAGCGCCAGCCCCAGCGCGATCGGCGCCCCGAGCAGCGCGACCCAGAACAGCGCCGAGCGCGCGCCGAGAAAACCGCCGCGCCCGCCGAAAGCGCGCGCGACGAGATGGAGCAGCGCCGCGAGACCGTAGAACAGCAGCGGCGCGACGAAGAGATACCCGAACAGATAGGCGCTGACCGTCCCGGCCAGCGGATCGGGCACGTCGCCAAGCCCCTGCGCCTTGCGCACCGCGCCCGGCAGGCTCGCGACGAAGCCGAGCCCGCAGGCGAGGAACAGATGCGCCAGCGCGCGCGCCTCGGTCAGGCCGGCCGCGACCTGCCGCGCCATCTCGGCGCGCGGGTCGCGGTAGCTCCGCGCCATCGCCGCGACGATCCCCTCGGCCATCGCCGGTCAGCCTTTCCGGCGCCGCGCCAGCCAGGCCGCCAGCCGCACGCGCACGTCCTCGGCGAGATCCTCGTCCTCGATCTCGGCGATCGCCTCGTCGAGGAAGGACAGCACCAGCAGCGCCTCGGCCTCGGCGCGCGGCACCCCGCGCGAGGTCAGGTAGAACAGCGCCGTCGGATCGACCGCGCCGACCGTCGAGCCATGCGAGCACTTCACGTCGTCGGCGTAGATCTCCAGCTCGGGCTTGGCCAGGAACTGGCTGTCCTCGTCGAGCATGAGGCCCTGGCTGATCTGATAGCCGTCGGTCTTCTGCGCGCCGGGCTTGACCAGGATCTTGCCCTGGAACACCC
>CAYTMB010000608.1:0-1715 GCA_964438465.1 uncultured Rhodovulum sp.
GACTCCGCGGGGTCGGGCAGCCTTGCCGCCATCACCTGGTCCACCCGAAAATACCACTCGGCTTTGGTCGGGTCACATCCTCCGCCGTCGATGCGGCCTCCGTCGCCGCGTCTGCCGAGACTGCGGCGGCATTCGCCGACGCCGCAGCCGCAGCTGCCGAACGATCCGCGTTCTGCTCGTGGTTGCTGACGCGCTGCTGGGCGGCCTCGATCACGTCGATGCCGCGGGCGAGGTTCTTGGCGATCCCGTCAAGGGCCACAGAGAGGCGGATCGACACGTCCTCGATTTGCTGGACGAGTTGCGAAGCCTGCTCGAGCGTGGCGGCCGCGGTGGCTGCCGTTCCGGCGTTTGTTGCTTCCTTGGCTTCGAGAGCAGATCGCTGCGCCCTCGAATACGCGGCGACGGCCTGGCTCAGTTCATCCAGCGATGCCGTCGTCGATGTCTGCGCGGCCCGGCCGGCGGCCTTGACGGACTCGGCAATTGCCTTCGCGGCCTGCTCGCCAGCGCTCTTCAGCGATGTCCGAAGGGTCTCCGAATAGACCTCGACATCGCTCTGCATTCGGCCGCGCTGAACCTCGACGGCGGTGTTCGTGGCATCGGTGATCTTGGCGGCCTGTTCCGCGGCGACCTGGATCGCCTCGGTCGAGAACTCCTTGATGGCGGCGACGCTCGAAGCCAGCTCGAGCCGGAGGTCGCGAGCCGCCTGCTGCAGCTCGATGCGTGTCTGTCGATCGCGCGCGACAATATCCGGTCGCAACTGAATGAAGATCACGCGCAGGAGGATCCCGAGGATCGTCGAGACGAGCGCGATCCCGAACCCGGAGATGATCGAGCGCATGAGCTCGATCTGATCTTCGCCCTGTGAGAGCTGGTAGAGCGTCACCGACAGCGACGCCAGGGTCAGCAGGAAGCCGAGATAGTAGCAGTTGTCTCCAATCGCCTCGGGTTCGATCTTGAGCCGGCCGAGCAGCGTCACCGCGAGCACGTAGAGCAGCATGGCGCCGACGGTCCAGCCCGCGGCCCAGAAGGGTCCGTAGCCCAGAAGCTTGATGAACCAAGCACCTACAGCTCCGGCGAGGAACGCGACGACGAGCGCCACCTTGTCGAGGTGATCGGACGCCGAGAGCTTGTCGCGTGCCATCGTCAGAGATCCCCGAGCGTTTCGACGTCGACGCTCTCGGCCCCCTGGGCCTCGAGGTAGCGCACCCAGAAGTCGTCGACGGCCTCTGCATCGACACGCGCGTTGGGGCGCGGCACGCGGATAAGCAGCACGCCGGTCCCCTCAAGCGTATGGGCGAGCCGGGAGAAGGACGGCGACGCCTTGAAGCTGTTCCAGTCGCCGCCGCGGTAGAAGCTCATCGCGTCGCTGTGCTGCAGCAGGTCCGACACGATCACCACGCGGCGGGGGCCGCCGTCCCTCGTCGGCGCCGCCCGCATGCCGCCGAGCAGCGCCTGCAACGCCTCCATGATGGGTGAGCTCGACGCCTCCTTCGCATCGAGCAGCGCGGAGACATCCTGTCGGAACGGCTCCATGAACCGCTCCTGGAAGCGCTCCTCGAGCATCGCCGAGTTGCGGGTGACATCGCCACCCTCGGCTCCGGTCATTGGGCGGCAGGCGACAAAAGCGGCGCCAAGCTCGCCAGGCTGGTCGCTGACGCGTCCCAGTCCCACGAGCGTGCCGCGTGGGGCGTCCATGACGATCTCGGTCAGCTTCG
>CAYTMB010000609.1:0-1715 GCA_964438465.1 uncultured Rhodovulum sp.
GCGAACACGCCGCGGCCGGAGACCTCGGCGATCAGCTCCTTGTAGCCGCCGAGCTCGGTGGGCGCTTCCTCGACCACCTCCCAGCGCCAGCCGCGGGCCTCGGCGAGCTTGCGGTACATCTGGGCGAGGTCGGCGGCGAACAGCGCGGCCTCGTCGCCGCCGGTTCCGGCGCGGATCTCGAGGATGGCCGAGCGCTCGTCGGCGGCGTCGCGCGGCAGCAGCGCGAGGCGGACGGCCTGCTCGACCTCCGGCAGCGCGGCCTTGATCTGGGCGAGCTCCTCCTCGGCGAGGCCGCGCATCTCGGGGTCGGCGAGCAGGCGCTCGGCTTCGTCGCGCTCGCGCAGGAGCGCGCGCAGGGCGGCGATCTGCTCGACGACGGGTTTCAGCTCGGCGTATTCGCGCGACAGCGCGGCGAGCTCGCCGGGGGCGGGGCCGGCGTTCAGCCGCGCCTCGACGAATTCGTAGCGGCCCTGGATCTGGTCGAGCTTCTCGGTGGGCAGCATCGCGGTCAGCGGGCGAGCGGGACGGCGGCCGGGCGGCCGCGGAGGGTGGCGACCGCGGCCGTCAGCGCCAGCAGGCCGCAGACGGCGATGGTCGCGACCATCGGCAGCGGGGTTCCGTCGAAGAACGGGCCGGCCAGCGTGATCATCAGGCCGCCGGCGAGCATCTGCAGCGTGCCGCCGAGCGAGGAGGCGAGGCCGGCGATGTCGGGATGCGGGTCGAGCGCCATCACCATCGTGGTCGGGATGACGAGGCCGAGGAAGGCGTTGGCGATCAGAAGCAGGGCGATGATCACCGGGAGCGAGCCGAACCCGGCGAGGGTCAGGAGCAGGAGGACGCCGGTGGTGGCGGCGAAACCGGCGGTCGCCAGCCCGACGACGCGGGCCATGCCGAAGCGCGTGCCGAGACCGGCGGCGGCCTGCGAGGCGGCGAAGAAGCCGAGCGCGTTGATCGCGAAGGCGAGGCTGAAGCCGGTCGGCGTCAGGCCGAAGGTCTCGGTGTAGACGAAGGCGGCGCTGGCGATGAACACGAAGAAGCTGGCCATGCCGAAGCCGCCGACGAAGGTCAGGCCCATGAAGGTGCGGTCGCGCAGCAGCCGGCCGGCGCCGCGCAAGAGGACCGCGGGCCGCGCGGGGACGCGGTTCGCCGGGGGAAGCGTCTCGGGCAGCGCGAAGAGGGTGAGCGCGATGCTGAGGCCGGCGGCGAGGCCGAGCGCGCCGAAGATCCAGCGCCAGCTGGCGACCGCCATCACGCCGCTGCCGGCCAGCGGGGCCAGCATCGGCGAGACCGAGATCACCAGCATGATCATCGCCATCATCCGGGTGGCCTCGGGGCCGGTGTGCAGGTCGCGGATGATCGCGCGGGGGATGACCATGACGGTCGCGGCGCCGAGGCCCTGGACGAGGCGGGCGGCGGTCAGCGCGGCGATGTCGGGGGCGAGGGCGCAGCCGAGCGTGCCGGCGAGGAAGATCGCGAGGCCGATCAGGAGCGGCGGGCGGCGGCCCATCTGGTCCGACAGCGGGCCGTAGACCAGCTGGGCGAGGCCGAAGGCGAGGAAATAGGCGGTCAGGGTGAGCTGCACCGCCTGCGGCGAGGCGGCGAGGTCGGCGGCGACGGTCGGAAGCGCGGGGAGGTACATGTCGATCGCGAAGGGACCGACGGCGCCGAGGAGCCCGATCACGAGGGCGATGCGAAGCATGGGGCGGGTCCTTGCG
>CAYTMB010000610.1:0-1704 GCA_964438465.1 uncultured Rhodovulum sp.
GCTCTGGGCGCTGGGCTTCCTGTTCCTGTTCACGCTCGGCGGCGTGACCGGCATCGTCCTCAGCCAGGCCGCGATCGACCGGACCTACCATGACACCTACTACGTCGTGGCGCATTTCCACTATGTGATGAGCCTCGGGGCGATCTTCTGCATCTTCGCCGGCGTCTATTACTGGTTCTCCAAGATGTCGGGGCGCGCCTATCCGGAATGGGCCGGCAAGCTGCATTTCTGGATGATGTTCATCGGCGCCAACATCACCTTCTTCCCGCAGCACTTCCTCGGCCGCCAGGGCATGCCGCGGCGCTACATCGACTATCCCGAGCAGTTCGCGCTGTGGAACTACGTCTCGTCGATGGGCGCCTTCCTGTCGGGGCTGTCGTTCCTGTTCTTCTTCGGGGTGATGTTCTACTCGCTGCGCTACGGCGCGAAGGTGACCGACCCGATGTACTGGGGGCCGCAGCCGGACGCGACGCTGGAATGGACGCTGTCCAATCCGCCGCCGGAGCACACCTTCGAGATCCTGCCGACCCGGGACATGTGGGACCACCGCAAGGAGCACTGAGGCGGGCGATGGAGCGGCATGCGGCGAGCGATCCGTTCGAGCGGGCCGACCCGCCGCTGCTGGCGCTGACGCTCTGGCCGCATCGCTCGCTGAGCCCGCGGGGCTTCGCCTGGGTGCTGGCGATGGTGGCCTTCGGCTTCTCGCTGCCGCTCGCGGCGCTGGCCGGGGCGCGCGCCGGCTGGGGGGTGCTGCCCTTCGTGCTGGCGGCGCTGGTCGGGCTCTACCTCGCGGCGCGGCGCAGCTACGCCGACGCGCGGCTGCGCGAGGAGCTGCGGCTGTGGCCGGACCTGATCACGGTGGAGCGGCGCGAGCCGAAGGGGGCGGTGCGGCGCTGGCACGCCAACCCGGCCTGGGTGCGGCTGGGGCTCTACGAGCATGACCGGATCGAGAAATACCTGACCCTGACCGGCAACGGCCGCGAGATCGAGCTCGGGGCCTTCCTCAGCCCCGGCGAGCGGGTGGCGCTGCACCGCGACCTCGGCGCGGCGCTGGGGCCGCTGCGGGCGGGGTGAATTCGCCGCTGACAAGCGGCCGGCGGCGCGGCTAGGCTGCCGGCGCGGAGGAAGCGCCGCCCAGGCATCGAAAGGAACCCCGATGAGACCCCTGACCCCGGCCGTGCTGGCGCTGCTGGTCCTGACGGGCGGCCCGGCGGCCGCCGACGAGTTCACCGACGTCCTGGAGGGGGCGCTGAAGGCCTACCGCGAGGGCGACGTGGTCGGCGCCCGCGAGGACCTCGACTATGCGGTGAAGCTGCTGGCCGAGAAGAAGGCCGAGAGCCTCGCGACCTTCCTGCCGGCGGCGCCGGCGGGCTGGACCAGGTCGGACGCGGAGGCCGAGGGCGCGGGCATGGCGATGGCGATGCTGGGCGGCGGCACGGCGGCGGCGGCGAGCTACCGCCGGGGGGCGGAGGCCTTCACCCTGACCCTGGTGGCGAATTCGCCGATGGTGAGCGCGATCTCGGCGATGGTGTCGGGGGTGGCCTCGATCGCCGGGACCGAGACCCGGCGGATCCAGCGGGTGCAGTTCGCGGTCAACGAGGGCGAGCTGCAGGGGGTGGTCGGCGGCAAGGTGCTGGTCAGCGCCAGCGGGACCGCCGCGGTGGAGGACATGGTGGCGGTGATCGAGGCGATGGACCTGCGGAA
>CAYTMB010000611.1:0-1693 GCA_964438465.1 uncultured Rhodovulum sp.
CGCAAAGCCAAGCCCACAACCCCCAAGCTTCAAGAGAGTCGTGTAGTGTGCGGCGTCCGTCCGGCTACCAAAATATACAAGCCATATCAACTACTTGACCTGTATATCAACGTGGGCCGCAAACCTCTCGTCCACTGGTGGCTCACTCGAACAGCGAGCCCTCGAGGCTGCGGCCGGTGATCAGCCCGTACATGTGCTCGTTCCAGTACGGCGTCCAGCAGACCAGCGCCCGCCCGTCGCCCTTGTAGGCGCGCAGGCGCCTCTGCCCGGAGATCAGGTTTCGCGGAAAGGCGGCGGCGCGCTCGGACACGAACCGCAACCCGTCGGTGCGGCCGAGCACGAGCCGGCCCTGCACCCGAAGCTCGCCGCCGCGGATCTCGACGGTCTCGACCGGACCGGGCGCGTTGATCGCCACCTTGCCCGAGCCCCGCAGCGTCGTCTTCCAGACGAACAGCCCGTCTCCGGCCCACAGGCTCGGCACGAACGCCTCGCGGTAGAGGCCCAGCTCAACGCCGCCCTCGGACGCCCAGTAGACGTTCGGCTCGAGGATCCAGCGCTCGCCGGGGATCACGTCCATCACATGATAGCCGCCGAGCGAGGGCTGCAGCAGGATCGAGCCGGAGCCGGTGTAGTCGGGCCGCACCCGCGCCTCGCTGGTGAACATCGAGCGGAACACGTCGCCGACCCTCGGCAGCCGCGGCGTCAGCGTGATGTTGCCGCGCGTCGTCGACAGCGCGCCGCGCCGCGCGCGCACGGTCTCGTCGGCGATCTCGACCCGGACCTGCCGCATCCCCTCGACCTCGCGCACCGAAAACTCAGCCATCCGCCCCCCCGGTCACATCGCTTCGTCCCAGACCATCTGCCGGTCCCACAGCACCTCGAACGGCTCGGGGCCCAGTCCGGCCTCGCCGCGCAGCGGATCGTCGAGCGTGATGATGACGAACAGCACCACCCCGAGGTAGAACGCGCTGATGGCGCCGAGGATCAGATGCGCCACCAGCCGCATCCGCAGCAGGATCAGCACCACGATGTTCAGCGCGGCGCCGATCAGCACCGCGTACCACAGCACCGGCGGGATCCGGGTGATGACGCCGTTCAGCCGCGCCTGGCGCGCGTCGGTGAAGACCTGGAACGACCGGAAGGTCTCGCGGTGGACGATCTCCTCGGCGACGGTCGCGGGCTGGAAGCCGGCGAGACGCTGGCGCATCGCATCGGCGCGGTGCACGCCGCCATTCAGCGCCGTTCCCTCGCGATGCGCCGACCAGTCCTTGTGGATCGTGAACAGCACATAGTCGCGCAGCATCGCCTTGGTGTCCGAGCGCACCGGTTCGGGATAGCTGTCCATGCTGGAGTAGAGCGTGCTGACCGCGCTGGCCTCGCCGAGGATGTTCTGCTCCACGCGCTCCTTGTTCTGATAGGCCGCGACGATCAGCAGGCCGATCAGCAGCGCATAGAACAGGCTGAAGCTCGCGGTGCCGTAGCCGATGGTCTCGTTGATGGTCGGATCGCCGCGGCCGATGAACAGCCGCAGGATCGGCTTGGCCACCAGCACCCCCACGAACACCACGGCCAGGGACGCCAGCGCCACGTAGACCGCCAAGTCATGCTGCGGAATGTCGCGAATAAAATCAGGCATGCGCCTGTTCGCCCCCTCGCCGGACTTCTGCCGTATCCGGTCGACCGACGGTACCGC
>CAYTMB010000612.1:0-1689 GCA_964438465.1 uncultured Rhodovulum sp.
GCGACCGGATCGCGCGGGGCAATGCCCCGCTGATGCGATCCGGGGCGCATATCTCGAAGGGTCAGCTCCGAGGCGATCAAACGGAGTTCGTATCACCCCGTCGCCGCGCCGCGGTCGTGACCGTGATCCGCGGCGCAGAGCGCGTGATCGCCCAGCACCTCGATCACGCGACAGGTGGCGACGCTGCCCCCGGCGCATTGGACGACCATCCGCTCCAGCTCGGCCTTCAGCGCCTGCAGCCGGGCGATGCGCTCCTCGACCGCCGCGAGCTGCGCGCGGGCGATGTTGTCGACGTCGGCGCAGGGCTGGTCGGGCCGGTCCGCCATGCCCAGCAGGTCGCGGATCGCATCCAGCGGAAATCCCAGCGCGCGCGCATGGCGGATGAAGGCCAGCCGGTCCTGCGCCGCCGCCGAATACAGCCGCTGGTTGCCCGCCGAGCGTTCCGCCTCCGGCAGCAGCCCGATCTGCTCGTAGTAGCGGACGGTCGGGATCTTCACCCCCGCCGCCCGGCTCAGCTTTCCAATCGTCAGCATCGAAAAACCCCTTGAACCTCTAGTTGCTAGAGAGAGTAGGAGTCCGACTCACTGGATGCAAGGCCGCCCGCCGGGCGGCGGAGAGGGCGGCGATGACTGCGAAGGACACGAGCGACCGCATCGACTGGACCGTGACCGGGATGGACTGCGCGAGCTGCGCCGCCCGGATCGCGACCGTGCTGGAACGGCTTCCGGGCGTGACCGACGTCGAGGTCGCGGTGATGTCCGAGCGGCTCAGCCTGACCCTCGACCCCGCGGGCGCCGGGCGCGAGGCGGTCGAGGCGTCGGTGCGCAAGCTCGGGTTCGGGATCGGCCCGAAGGCCGCCCCGATCCGCCGGGGCGCCGTCTCGACGCCCGCCGCCGCGCTTGACCTCGGAACCGGTGGGGATCGCGCCGGCCACCATCACCCCGGTCCCGCGCCCAACGAGACGCCAGGGGCCACAGCGCGGGGATCCGCGCCGCCGGCCGGAACCGCCCCCGGCCACGGCGCGCCCGGGCATTCCCACGCTTCTGACCCGGCAGATCGCGACAGGCGCTGGTTCCAGATCGGCAAGGGCCGGCTCGTCATCGGAACCGGCGCGCTGCTCGTCGCCGCCTGGGCGGTGAAGCTCCTCGCCGCGCCGGCGCTCGCGCATTACGCCTTCGTCGCCGCCTGCCTGATCGGCGTCGCCCCGGTGGCCCGCCGCGCCTTCGTCGCGCTGCGGGCGGGCGTCCCCTTCACCATCGAGGGGCTGATGACCATCGCCGCCATCGGCGCGCTGTTCATCGGCGCCGCCGAGGAAGCGGCGCTGGTGGTGTTCCTGTTCGCCGTCGGCGAGGTGCTGGAGGGCGTCGCGGCGGACCGCGCCCGCGCGAGCATCCGCGCGCTCGGCGCCCTCGTGCCGAGGACCGCGCTCCTCGAGGAGAACGGCGCCACCCGCGAGGTCGACGCGGCGACGCTGGCCATCGGCCAGCAGGTGCTGGTCCGCCCCGGCGACCGGATTCCCGCGGACGGCGAGATCGCCGCGGGGGTCTCGGGCATCGACGAGAGCCCGGTGACCGGCGAATCCGTGCCGAGGACCAAGGGCCCGGGGGAGGCGGTCTTCGCCGGCTCGATCAATGCGGAGGCGGCGCTGCGCATCACCGTGACCAGGGCCGCGCAGGACAACACCATTTC
>CAYTMB010000613.1:0-1678 GCA_964438465.1 uncultured Rhodovulum sp.
ACGTGCTGCAGCGCGCGCAGAAGGCGATCGAGGCCCTGCGCGGCGCGCCCTTGCCCGAGGTCGAAGCGGTCTTCACCTTCGCGGCCGCCGTCTACAACCTCGTGCGACTCCCGAAACTCCTGGCCGGGGCGGCAGCCTGAGAGGCGACTCGGACGATCAGGTCGCCGCCGAACCCGAGGGACCACGGCTCTTCGGGACGCGCCAACCACCGCCAGAACCGAAGACCATCCAGGCCGACAAGCGAACAGGACTTCTTCAGCGACCTGCTGGCGGATCAATCGACTTAAGCGTTCTTTAACTCCCGCCCATCAGCTTTCCCACGGGGTCGGCGTGGGAGGTGCGGCATGGCGCGGGTCTTGCAGTTCGAACGGATTGGCGCGGTCGCGGAAGCGCCCGCGGTCGCGGCCGAGGCGCGGCCGTTTCTCGGCGACATCCTGGTGCGATCCGGCAAGCTCGACGCGACCGAACTCGACGCGGCGCTGGCGCTGCAGCGCGGGCAGGATACGCTGCTCGGGCGCATCCTGCTGGTCAGCGGCCTGATCTCGCAGGAGGCGCTGACTGAGGCGCTGGCCGAGCAGTCGAAGCTCGGACGGGTCGATCTCGACGCGCTGCCGCCGGACCCGGCGATCGCGGGCGCGACCGACCCGTATCTCTGCCTGAAGCTCGAAGCCGTGCCGTGGCGGCGGTTCGGCGGGCGGCCGGTCATCGCGATCGCGAACCCGGCCAACGGCAAGGCGGCGATGGCGGCCTTCGGCGGCGCCGAGGAGGAGGTGGCGCTGGCGATCGCCACGCCCGAGGCCATCCGGGCCGCGATCACCCGCCAGTTCGGGGCGGAGATGGCGGCGGCGGCCGAGACGCGCTGCGACGCCGCCTTCAGCTGCCGCTCGATGCTGAGCGCCGGTTTCACGCCCAGAAAGGCCGCGGCGATCGCCGGGCTCGCCGCCGCGGTCGCGCTGGCCCCGATGCTGGCGCTGCAGGCCGCGCTGGTCTGGATCCTGGCGGCGAACCTCGCGACCACCGGGCTGCGGCTGGTGGCGATCTTCGCGCGGCTGCGCGGCGGCCCGCCGGTCACGACCTCGGCGGCGCCGCGGCTGGTCGACCTGCGCCGCCTGCCGCCGGTTTCGGTGCTGGTGCCGCTGAAGGGCGAGGCCGCGGTCGCGGGGCAGCTGCTCGAGGCGATGGGGCGGATGGCATATCCGGCGCCGCTGCTCGACATCAAGCTGGTGCTGGAGGCCGACGACCGCGCGACGCTGGCGGCGATCGAGCGCGCCGGGATGCCGCCGACGGTCGAGGTGGTGATCGTACCGCCGGGGACGATCCAGACCAAGCCGCGGGCGATGAACTACGCCCTGCCCTTCTGCCGCGGCGAGATCGTCGGGGTCTACGACGCCGAGGACCTGCCCGACCCCGGCCAGATCCGCGCGGTGGTCCAGCATCTGATGGAGGCCCCGCGCGAGGTCGCCTGCGTGCAGGGCTATCTCGATTTCTACAACACCGGGAAGAACTGGCTGTCGCGCTGCTTCACCATCGAATACGCGGTCTGGTTCCGGCTGGTGCTGCACGGCGTGCAGCGGCTCGGCCTGCCGATCCCGCTGGGCGGGACGACGCTGTTCTTCCGCCGCGAGGCGCTGGAGCGGATCGGGGCCTGGGACGCGCATAACGTCACCGAGGACGCCGA
>CAYTMB010000614.1:0-1672 GCA_964438465.1 uncultured Rhodovulum sp.
CCCCGGCGCTCATCCGGCCTTCGGTCTCACCAGCTTCGCCGGCCGCGCCGCCTCGGCCGCCCTGAACAGCGAGAAGGTCTGGTTCACATAGTTCACCGCGCCCGAGATATGCTCGAGATACGCCTCCAGCTCCGGCGTGCGCTCGGCCTCGACCAGCTGCACCGGCCGCTCCGGCCCCTCGGCCTCGAACTGGACGTAGAACAGCGGATCGCCGCGCCGGATCACCAGATCCTTCGCCGGCTCGTGCCATTCGAACGCCCACATCAGCGGCCGCGGCCAGACGCTGATCGGAAAGCGGCCGCCGAAGATCGTGCCGGGCAGCGGAACCCGCCGGTAATGCGCGAAGGCGTCGAGCTGGGTGAGGAACACCGGCTCGTCCGCGACGAACACATAGGGCAGCTTCAGCTGCACGGTCGGGCGGTCCGGATACCGCCACTCGGCCTCGCCCACCAGGCTGATCACGTCGTTGAGCTTGTTGGTGCGGATCGAGCTCGCCGCCCCGGCGCGGTTGACCAGCGCCGCCCGGCCGTCCTTGTCGCGCAGGAAGCCGATGTTGAGGTCGAACGGGCAACGGATCAGGAAAAACCGGCTCTCGAGGTTGATCACCGCCGGGCAGCGCGCCGCCGACTTGGCGTGGCTGCGGTTGCCGTCGCGAAAGGCGACGCGCTCGGGCGGATCGTAGAGCACGCCGCCCTTTTCGATGTCGCGCAGCCAGCCCACGACCACGGGCCCGGCCCGCGGCCCGGTCTCGTCGCGCTCGTAAGTGACCGTGATCTCCATGGGGCTCCCTCTCGCGGCGGCGATCCTCGCCGCGACGCCCGCGCTCGTCAACCTTGCCCCGCCCGCCGGCGCCGCCTAAACACGCGCCGACCCGGAGGAACGCCATGCCCGACCACCGCCTGATCGTCGGCCTCGACCTGCCGGGGCCCCCCGCCGCGCTCGACCTCGTGCGCGCGCTCGGGCCGGATGTCGGCTTCTACAAGATCGGCCTCGGGATGCTCACCACCGGCGGCCTCGCGCTCGCGCTCGAGCTCAAGGACATGGGCCACCGGGTCTTTCTCGACCTCAAGCTGTTCGACATCCCCGCGACCGTCACCGCGGCGACGCGCGGCCTCGCCGCCTTCGGCCTCGACTTTCTCACCGTGCACGGCGACCCCTCGGTGGTGCGCGCCGCCGTCGCCGGCCGCGGCGCCTCGCCCAGCCGCATCCTCGCCGTCACCCTGCTCACCTCGTCGGACCGCGCCGACCTCGACGAAGCACTGATCGTGCCGGGCGCGGTCGCCGATCTCGTCGTCGCCCGCGCCGACCGCGCCTTCCGGGCCGGGGCCGACGGCGTCATCGCCTCGCCGCAGGAGGCCGCCCGCATCCGCGCGCTGCCCTCGGCGGCGGGCCGGCTGATCGTCACCCCCGGCGTGCGCCCGGCCGGCAGCCCCGCCGGCGACCAGAAGCGCATCGCCACCCCCGCCGAGGCGCTCGCCGCCGGCGCCGATCATCTGGTGATCGGCCGCCCGATCTGGGCCGCGCCCGACCCCCGCGCCGCCGCCCGCGCCATCCTCGCCGAGATCGCCCCGGTCTGAATGGAACTCGGCGCCGCCGGTTGATCCTCCAGGGCCTGTGAAGCCGGCGGCAACCGATACGAACTCCGCTTGATCGCCTCGGGTCGCGCCCCTTC
>CAYTMB010000615.1:0-1669 GCA_964438465.1 uncultured Rhodovulum sp.
CCGTTCGAGCGCAGGAAGCCCTGCCAAGCGTAGACCCGCAGCAGGAAGCTGGTCCAGAACGGCAGGATCACCAGCGTCAGGAGGATGGTGCGCCGCGGCTCGGGCGAGCGCGCGATGTAGTAGGCCATCGGGTAGCCGATCAGGAGCGCGAACACCGCCGAGACGAAGGCCACCCGGATCGAGAACAGATAGGCGTTGATGTAGAGCGCGTCGCTCCAGAGATAGCTGAAGTTGCCGAAGTTCAGCGTCAGGATCGCCCGCATGTCGTCCCATTCGACCACCGGCAGATAGGGCGGCCGGGCGATCGCCGCCTCGCTGAGGCTGATCTTGGCGACGACGAGGAACGGGATCAGGAAGAACACGAACAGCCACAGGAAGGGGATGGCGACGACCAGCGTGCGGCCGCTGAAGCCGAGGCGGCGCAGCAGCGAGGCGGTCCAGCGCAGCGGCGGGACGCGCTCGATCAGCGCGCTCATCGGGTGAGCACCACGCCCGCGGTGTCGTCCCAGCTGACCCAGGCCTCCTCGTCCCAGGAGATCGCGTCCTCGTTGTAGCGCGCGAGGTTGGCCTGGGTGGCGCGGAGCACCTTGCCGGTGGGCAGTTTCAGCCGGTAGATCGACAGGTTGCCCATGTAGGCGACGTCCTCGACCATCGCGCGGAAGGCGTTGCGCACGCCTTCGGGCCGCTCGCGGGTCAGCCGGGCCTTTTCCGGGCGCACGGCGTACCACAGCTTCTGGTCCAGCGTGCAGGTCACGCCATGGCCGACGTAGATCTCGCCGTCCACCTCCGGGGTGGCGATGCGGATGTATTCCGGCTCGTCCTCGGAGACCCGGCCCTCGAACATGTTCACCGAGCCGATGAAATCGGCGACGAAGCGCGAGTCCGGGTGCTCGTAGATCTGCGACGGCTCGCCGACCTGGGCGATCTCGCCGGCGTCCATCACCCCGATCCGGGTGGAGAGGGTCATCGCCTCCTCCTGGTCGTGGGTGACGACGATGAAGGTGACGCCGAGGCTCTCCTGGATCTTGACCAGCTCGAACTGGGTCTCCTCGCGGAGCTTCTTGTCGAGCGCGCCGAGCGGCTCGTCGAGCAGGAGCAGCTTCGGCCGCTTGACCAGCGCGCGGGCGAGCGCGACGCGCTGGCGCTGGCCGCCCGAGAGCTGGTGCGGCTTGCGGCCGGCGAAGCGGCTGAGCTGGACCATGCCGAGCATCTCGCCCACCCGCTCCATCGCCTCGGCCTTGCCCATGCCGTCGCGGCGCAGGCCGTAGGCGACGTTGTTCTCGACGCTCATATGCGGGAACAGCGCGTAGGACTGGAACATCATGTTGGTCGGCCGCTCGTAGGCGGGCTTGCCGGCCATGTCCTCGCCGTCGATCTCGATGCGCCCCTCGGTCGGGGTCTCGAAGCCGGCGAGCATCCGCAGCAGCGTCGACTTGCCGCAGCCCGAGCCGCCGAGCAGGCAGAACAGCTCGCCCTTGTAGATGTCGAGGCTGACGTCGTTGACGGCGGTGAAGTCGCCGAATTTCTTGGTGACCTTGTGGATGCGCACGAAGGGCTGCGCCGTCCCCGAGACCCAGGGCCTGGCCGAGGCGACGCTCACGTTTTCGTTCATCCGGGCTCCGGGCATTTGCGTCGGCGCGCCGGGACGGAGGCTGCGCCACGGCTCGCC
>CAYTMB010000616.1:0-1661 GCA_964438465.1 uncultured Rhodovulum sp.
CGGGTGGCGGTTCGGATCGTTCGACTGCGAGCGGGTGTAGTCGACGCCGGGCGAGCCGTCGCCGCGGAAGCCATCGAAGTCGTTGTGCTGCACCAGCAGGTTCTGGTGCCGGTCGAACAGCCGGACGCTGTCGCGGCCCGCGCCCTTCATATCGTTCCATTCGATCGTCAGGTTGACCGAGCGGGTGACCGAGAGATTGTCGCACCAGCCGTCCCAGGCGCAGTTGCGGAAGGTGACGTTGCTCAGATCCTGGCAGTTGATCGCCTGCGTCCCGAGCCTGGCGAAGCCGAAGCCGTCGTCGGTGGCGCCGAGAAAGCGCAGCCCGTCGAAGGTGAAGCCGTCGAGCTTCTGCAGCGACCAGGACGTATCGCGCCAGGTCGCCGGTCTGGCGCGGTCCGCCGAGATCACCGTGACGCGGTTGGCGAGGTTGGTCCCGTTCGCCGCGCGGCCGAGCTTGACCAGCGCGTTGGTGCGGGTCAGCGCGGCGTAGTCGCCCGGCTGGCACGCGATGACCTTCGGCCCGGCCTGCCCCGCCGCCGTGACCATGGCGGCCAGCAACTGGGCGGTGGTGGTGACGCTGAAGTCCGGCGCGAAGGCCGCGGCCGCCGGAATGACCGCGGAGCCCGCGACATCGACGGTCAGCACCTGCGGCGGGATCGAGCTGTCGGTGCGCCGCACCTGCGCGGTGACGGTCTTGCCCTGGTCCGCCGCGACGATCGTGTAGGCGGCCACCGCGCCGAAGGCGTCGAGCGCCACGCCATCGCGCAGGAACCGCCGCTCGATGACGAAGGGCGCGGTCCCGCCGGCGTAGACCCCGCCGGCGACGTTCCAGACCGAGCCGAGCGCGGTTCCCGGCGGCACGGCGGCCGTCAGGGCCGGGGTCGTAGTCACCCTCATCGGCGGGACCGCCGCCGGAATGACCGCGGAGCCCGCGACATCGACGGTCAGCACCTGCGGCGGGATCGAGCTGTCGGTGCGCCGCACCTGCGCGGTGACGGTCTTGCCCTGGTCCGCCGCGACGATCGTGTAGGCGGCCACCGCGCCGAAGGCCGCGATCTGCACGCCGTCGCGCAGGAACCGCCGCTCGGTGACGAAGGGCGCGGTCCCACCGACGTAGACCCCGCCAGCGACGTTCCAGACCGAGCCGAGCGCGGTTCCCGGCGCAACCGCGGCCGCGAGGGTCGGCGCCGTGGTCATCGTCATCAGCGCCACGGCGACGCTGACCTGAAAGGTCGCGGTGACGGACTGCCCGAAGGCATCGGCCGCGGTGACCGAGACCGCCGTGGCCGCCAGCGCGGCGTCGGTCGGGATCGTCAGCACGCCGGCGGCGCTCAGCGCCCAGTCGGGGCGGTTCGTCGTCCAGGCCAGGCCGGTCTTCGGCGTGACCAGCGCCCCGACGTCGACCGTGCGCGTCTCGCCGACGGTGGCTGCGACATCCGCCACGGGGGCGGTCAGAACCAGCGCCGGCGCCAGCACGCGCACCGAAAACTCGACCGTCGCGGCGCCCACGGCGTTCGACGCCCGCACCGTCACCGCGCCCTCCAGCGCCGCCCCGGTCGGGATCGTCACCAGCCCCGAGGCCGGATCGACCGTCACGCCCTCCGGGCCCGCCTCGAGCGCAAACACCAGCGCGTCGCCGGTAAAGGCCGCGCCCGCGGCCA
>CAYTMB010000617.1:0-1661 GCA_964438465.1 uncultured Rhodovulum sp.
CTCGCGCTCCAGCGCCTCGAGGAAGCGCGACCGGTCGGCCTTGCCGAACGGCTTGCCGCCGCCCTGCCGGAACGGATCCGCCGCGCGCAGGTCGGCCATCAGGTCGCGCATCGCCAGCCGCCCGCCGACATTGGCCGCGGTGAACGCCGTGCCGTCATGCCCGAGCACCCGCGCCCCCGCGGCGACGCAGCGCGCCGCCAGCGGCACGTCGCCCGTCACGCAGACGTCGCCGCGCCCGATCCGGTCGGCGATCCACTTGTCGGCCACGTCCGGCCCGTCCGGCACCACCTCGATCGTGACCAGCGGATGCGCGCTCGGCCGCAAGCCGCCGTTCGCCACGAACACCACCCTCGCCCCGTGCCGCTCGGCGACCCGCACCACCTCGTCCTTCACCGGACAGGCGTCGGCGTCGACGTAGATCACCCCGGCGACCCCCGGTCCGAAACCGTCTCCATGCGCGTCCTCCCCCGGGGCGATACGCCTCCGCCTAGCACCCCCGGCCGCCGCGCGCCACCGGTCCCGTCCGGCGCTTGCGCGCCCGCGCCGGATCGGTCAGGGTCCGCGCGAACGGCAGGAAAGACCCGGATCATGGCCAACGGACGCAGCCCCCGCCTCGCGGTCCTGATCGACGCCGACAACACCTCGGCGCGGGTCGCCGAAGGCCTGTTCCTCGAGATCGCCAAGCTCGGCGAGGCCAGCGTGCGGCGCATCTACGGCGACTTCGCCGCGCCGACGATGAAGGGCTGGGCCGAGGTGCTGCCCCGCCACGCCATCGTGCCGCACCAGAACTTCGCCTACACCCAGGGCAAGAACTCCGCCGACATCGCGCTGGTGATCGACGCGATGGACCTGCTGCATTCGGGGCGTTTCGACGGCTTCTGCCTCGTGTCCTCGGACAGCGACTTCACCCGGCTCGCCAGCCGCGTGCGCGAGGAGGGGCTCGACGCCTACGGCTTCGGCCAGCGCAAGACCCCCGAGGCGTTCCGCCAGGCCTGCAAGCGGTTCTTCTTCACCGAGAACCTGCTGCCCGAACCCGCCATCATCTCCGGCTTCGCCCCGGCCCCGCCCAAGGACAACCCGGCCGACGCCGTGCCGCTGATCCGCACCGCGATGGCCGAGCTCGAGGACGACGACGGCTGGATCGCGCTCGGCCAGCTCGGCACCCAGCTGTCCAAGATCGCCCCCGACTTCGACACCCGCACCTACGGCGCCTCCAAGCTCTCGACGCTGATCGACAAGACCGGCCTGTTCGAGATCGACCGCAAGGCCCAGCCGATCCGCCTGCGCCTGAAGCCCGCGCGCCGCAGCTGACGCCGGCGGCGCCGGGCGACCGGTCAGCCCGTTAACCTATGTGACTCGCAGCAATATCAACCGCTTGCCGAATATTCACGCTGAATGCCCGCCGCCTCAGGCCGGAAACCGCGAGATCGCCTCGGCGAACAGCCGCGCCTCGACATTGCCGCCCGAGGCCACCGCGATCACGTCGCCCTCGGCCAGATCGGCCCCCCGGAACAGCGCCGCCGCCAGCGCCACCGCCCCGCCCGGCTCCAGCACGATATGCAGATGCGCGAAGGCCAGCGACATCGCCCGCAGCGCCTCCTCGTCGCTGACCGCGAGTCCCGCCCCGGCCAGCCCCTGCAGGATCGGAAAGGTCATCTCGC
>CAYTMB010000618.1:0-1658 GCA_964438465.1 uncultured Rhodovulum sp.
GTGGTCGGCCCCAACGGCGCCGGCAAGACCACGATGCTCGACATCATCACCGGCAAGACCAGACCCGACAGCGGCGCGGTGGTCTACGACGAGAACATCGACCTGACCCGGATCGACGAGGCGGGCTCGGCCCGCCTCGGCATCGGGCGCAAGTTCCAGAAGCCGACGGTGTTCGAGACGCTGAGCGTCGAGGACAATGTCATGCTGTCGCTCGCCGGCGCGCGCGGGATCCGCCCCAGCCTGTTCCACCGCACCAGCAAGGCCCAGGCCGCGCGCATCGACGAGCTGCTGGAGACCGTGCGGCTGACCGAGCCGCGCGCCCGGCTGGCCGGCGGGCTCAGCCACGGCCAGAAACAGTGGCTCGAGATCGGCATGCTGCTGGCGCAGGACCCCCAGCTGCTGCTGGTGGACGAGCCCGCCGCCGGCATGACCGACGCCGAGACCATGCGCACCGCCGAGCTGCTGCGCTCGCTCGCGGGCAAACATTCGATCGTGGTGATCGAGCACGACATGGATTTCGTGCGCGCGCTCGATTGCAAGGTGACCGTGCTGCACCGGGGCGCGGTGCTGGCGGAGGGGTCCCTCGACCATGTCTCGGCCAATCCCGAGGTGGTCGAGGTCTATCTGGGGCGCTGACATGCTGTCTGTAGAGAACATCGACCTGTCCTATGGCGCGAGCCAGGCCCTGCGCGACGTGTCGCTGGTCGCCGAGCCCGGCAAGGTGACCTGCGTGCTGGGGCGCAACGGCGTGGGCAAGACCTCGCTGATGCGCGCCATCTCCGGCCGCCAGGGGATCACCGGCGGCAAGGTGATGTTCGACGGCCAGGACATCAGCCGGCTGCGGCCGGACGGCCGCGCGCGGATCGGCGTCGCCACGGTGCCGCAGGGGCGCGAGATCTTCCCGCTGCTGACCGTGCGCGAGAACCTCGAGACCGGGTTCGCGCTGCTGCCGCGCAAGGAGCGGCGCATCCCCTCGGACGTGTTCGACCTGTTCCCGGTGCTCGACGAGATGATGGGCCGGCGCGGCGGCGATCTGTCGGGCGGCCAGCAGCAGCAGCTCGCGATCGGCCGGGCGATGGTGACCAACCCGCGCCTGCTGCTGCTGGACGAGCCGACCGAGGGCATCCAGCCGTCGATCATCAAGGACATCGGCCGGGCGATTCGCTATCTGCGCCAGCAGGGCCGGATGGCGATCGTGCTGGTCGAGCAGTATTTCGACTTCGCCTGCGAGCTCGCGGACCGCTATACGGTGATGGACCGCGGCCGGGTGGTGCTGTCGGGACCGGCCGGCGAGGTCGACGAGGCCGAGGTTCGCCGCTGGATGACCGTGTGATGCATATGCGCTCCAAAAATTGTGCACCTGCGGCGATATACTGCCTATGCGATCATCCCACACCTCTGGATAACGATTTTCGCGGCATTTCGCTTGATTGTGCAGCGCAACACAGCTATCGTAAGACTCATAGAGTAATTGGTGTGTGTGACGAGTTTCGGAGTGCCTGTTCCAGAATATGAAGCCGTCCGGCCTGGCGCCGGACGGCTTTCGCCGTTTTTGCCCGCGGCCGGGCGCGCCGGCCAGATCGGTCCCGACAGCCCGTCCGACGGGCGCCTGGCTCCTCGATCGCCTGTCCGCAGGGGTCACTCATCGTGTTCGCCGG
>CAYTMB010000619.1:0-1657 GCA_964438465.1 uncultured Rhodovulum sp.
CTGAGTGCAGCGCAAATGATGCAGGGCTTTGGTCGTCACCGGCCCTTCTCGATTGGCGCGAGCACAAAATCGAAGGGTGAGCGCCATATGGTCGCGCCGCCCTCGACCGGCTCGAAGGGCGCGACAAGCGTCCGCTTCACGCCGAAGACGGTGTCCGAGTCGAGGTAGGGATCGTCGCCGACGAAGGTGTGGGTGACGACTTTCTGGAAACCCGGCGCGGTGACCATGTAGTGCATGTGGGCCGGGCGGTAGGGATGGCGGCCGAGATGGCCGAGCATCCGGCCCACCGGTCCGTCGTCGGGGATCGGGTAGGAGACCGGCTTGATGCCGACGAAGCCGTAGCGGCCGTCCGGGCCGGTCACGAAGATGCCGCGATTGTTCCACTTCGGCTGGATGTCCGGCTGCTGCACGTCGTAGAAGCCGTCGGCGTTGTCCGACCAGACATCGACGCGGGCGCCCTCGACCGGGTTTCCGTCGAGATCGACCACGCGACCCTCGAAGCGACAGCTCTCGCCCTTGCCGTCGAGCGAGATATTGGCGCCCATCGGCCGCTCCGGCGCGCCCTCGACATGGAACGGGCCGAAGACGGTGTTCTCGGTCGCGCCCTCGGGGCGGCGGTTGTTGATGGCGTCGACCAGCATGGAGAACCCGAGCGTGTCGCTGAGCAGGATGAACTCCTGCCGCTCGTTCGAGCAGATCTGGCCGGTCCTGGTCAGGAAGTCGATGCCGACGTCCCATTCCTCCTGGGTGAGCTGCACCTCCTTCGCGAAGGCGTGGAGATGCTTGACCAGCGCGGCCATCACCGTGGCGAGCCGCGGGTTGATGTTCGGGCCCATGCGGGCGTTGACGGCCTCGACCGAACCTTCTTCGGTGAAATAGGCGTTCATGACTTCCTCCCTTGGCGGCACGCCGGTGCTGGCTTTTCGCGGGCTTCGGTGGCGGACGCCCGCTGCGTCTCCAGCGTGGCCGGGTGGCGGCGGGCGGTCCAGATCGTCCGGTCGAGCGCGACCGGCGCAGTTGAGGTTCGTCGCGGTCAGGGCTGCGGCTCGGCGCCGTCCCAGGCGCGCTGGAGCAGGGCGCGCAGGGGGCCGGCCTCGATCGGGCGCGGGTTCCAGTAGGGGTTGGCGAGCGCGATCTCGCAGGCGCGGTCGAGGTCGGCTTCCTTGAGGCCCAGCTCGCGCAGGGCCGTGGGGACGCCGAGCTTCACCGCCAGCCGGTGCAGGCCGACCGGCGCGTCGGAGGCGCCGATCGCCGCGGCGATCCGCGTCATCGCGTCGGGGGCCGCCAGGCTGTTGTAGGCCAGCGCATGGGGCAGGACGATGGTGTGGGTCTCGGCATGGGGCAGGTTGAAGCTGCCGCCGAGCGTGTGGCACAGCTTGTGATGCAGCGCCATCCCGACATGGCCGAGCACCGTCCCGCAGAGCCAGGCCCCGTAGAGGCAACGCGCGCGGGCCTCCCTGTCCCGGGGCGCCTCGACCAGCGCCGGCATCCCTTCGGCCAGCGCGCGGATCCCCTCCTCGGCCATGAGCGACATCACGGGGTTGCCGTCCCTGGCGTAAAGCCCCTCCGCCGCATGGGCGATGGCGTTCATGCCGCTGACCAGGGACATGCCGAGCGGCAGGCTCATGGTCAGCTCGGGATCGTAGATCACCGAGCG
>CAYTMB010000620.1:0-1654 GCA_964438465.1 uncultured Rhodovulum sp.
GTCGCCTATTTCGCCGGGATGCGCAGCATCTGGCCGGGGTAGATCTTGTCGGGATCGCTCAGCATCGGGCGGTTGGCCTCGAAGATCTCCTTGTAGCGCGCCCCGGAGCCGAGGGTCTTCTCCGAGATCTTCCACAGGGTGTCGCCCTTGACCACGGTGTGGAACACCGGCTCGGCCGCCGGCTCGGGCGTGCTGACGGCTTCCTCGACCTTCGCCACGCCGGCGACGTTGCCGACGGCGAGGATCACCTTTTCCTTGACCTCCTGGCTCGGCGCCGCGCCGGACAGGACCACCTTGTCGCCGTCGATCTTGACCTCGACCCCCTCGGCCCCGAGGCCGAGATCGGAGATCTCCTTGGCGAGCTTGGCCGGGTCGGGCGCCTCGGCAGCCTCGGCCTTGTCGATCCCGAGGGCCTTGCCCGCCGATTTCACGAAATCCCACAGTCCCATCGCATCCTCCGTTTCCTGCCCGACGATCAGTAGCCCGGGCGCGCATCGAGGCAACCCCGCATCGCGGGATCGGCCCGGATCCTCGCCCCCCGGCCCCGGGCGATCCGCGGCGCCGCGCGCGCATGGCGCGACCCGGGCCCCGGACGCAAGCGGCTCACCCGAGCCTGCGATGTCCCGGCCGGGCGGTGGGGCCGCCCAGCAGCCCCAGCGCCGCGTTGAAGCCGCCCGCGTCGCGGATCGAGGCGATCTTGGCCGCCAGCGGCCGCCAGTCGTCGTCGGCGGCGATGGCGTCCCACAGCGCCTCGACCTCGGCGATGACCAGCGTTTCGGGGGCGGCGCCGGCGCGCGGATGCGCGCGGGCGGCGGCGAGGCCCGGCGCCGGGGGCAGGGCGCGCAGCCCCTCGATCACCTCGGCCCAGGCGGCGGTCTCGAAGGTCGCGCGGAGCGGGCTGGCGCGCAGGCGGGCGGGGTCGCCGCCGCCGAGCAGGTCGTGGAACACCTGCTGGAACGGCGGCGCGGTTTCCTGCATCGCCCCCCAGAACGCCTGCGTCAGCGGCTGGTCGGCCAGCGGGTCGGCCGCGAGGCCGAGCCGGGCGCAGGTCTGGACCGCCAGCGCCGCCTGGAAGCGCGCGGGGAAGCTGTCGAAGGCCGGTTCGATCGCCGCGCGCGACGAGATCGGCAGCAGGCATTCGCCGAGCCGCGCGATGTTCCAGTTCAGCGCCTCGGGCTGGCGGGCGAAGGCGTAGAGGCCGGTCTGGTCGAAGTAGGCGGCGGTGAAGGCGGGGTCGAAGCGGTCGAGGAAGCGCCAGGGGCCGTAGTCGAAGCTCTCGCCGGTGACGTTGATGTTGTCGGTGTTGAGCACGCCGTGCACGAAGCCCGCCGCGAACCACTCGGCGCCGAGCCGGGCGCAGGCCCCGACGATGGCGTCGTAGAGACCCGCCGCGGGATCGGGCGCCGCCGCGGCCTCCGGCCAGTACTGCGCGATGCAGTGATCGACCAGCCGGCGCATCTCGTCCCAGGCCTCATGCGCCGCGAGGCGCTGGAAGGTGCCGATGCGGACATGGCTGTGGCTGAGCCGCACCAGCACCGAGGCGCGGGTGGGCGAGGGCTCGTCGCCGCGGATCAGCGCCTCGCCGGTCTCGATCAGCGAGAAGGTCTTCGAGGTGTAGACCCCGAGCGCCTCCAGCATCTCGGTGGCGAGGATC
>CAYTMB010000621.1:0-1651 GCA_964438465.1 uncultured Rhodovulum sp.
GGCTCGGGCAAGTCCACGCTCTCCTACGTGCTGTCGGGGCGCGACGGCTACGAGGTGACCGAGGGCACCGCCAGCCTCGACGGCGCCGACCTCCTGGCGCTGGAGCCCGAGGCGCGGGCGGCGGCGGGGCTCTTCCTCGCCTTCCAGTATCCGGTGGAGATCCCCGGCGTGGGCAACATGACCTTCCTGCGCACCGCGCTGAACGCCCAGCGCAAGGCGCGCGGCGAGGACGAGCTCAACGCGGCCGATTTCCTGCGCCTCGTGCGCGAGAAGGCAAAGTCGCTCGCCATCGATGCCGACATGCTGAAGCGTCCCGTGAACGTCGGCTTCTCGGGCGGCGAGAAGAAGCGCAACGAGATCCTGCAGATGGCGGTGCTGGAGCCGCGGATGTGCATCCTCGACGAGACCGACTCCGGGCTCGACGTCGACGCGATGAAGCTGGTCGCCGAAGGGGTGAACGCGCTGCGCGGCCCCGACCGGGCGTTCCTCGTCATCACCCATTACCAGCGGCTGCTCGACCATATCCGCCCCGACGTGGTGCATATCATGGCCGACGGCCGCATCGTGCGGTCCGGCGGGCCGGAGCTGGCGCTCGAGGTCGAGACCAACGGCTACGCCGGCATCCTGAGCGCGGTGGCGTGATGGCGATCGCGGTTCCCGCCCTCAAGCTCGACGCGGCGCAGGCGCTGCTCGGCGGCTGGCCCGAGCCGGCGGGCGAAGCCGGCTGGGCGCAGGCGGTGCGCGCCCGCGCGGCGCGGCGGCTGGCCGAGCGCGGCGCGCCGTCGCGGCGCGACGAATACTGGCGCTTCACCGATCCGGCCAGCCTGACGGTGCTGCCGGCCCCGGCGGCGGCCGTGCCGGCCGCGGACGAATCCCCGGTGCTCGGCCATGTCGACCGGGTGAACCTGGTCTTCGTCGACGGGGTGTTCGCGCCCGAGCTGTCGGACGCGCCGGAGCTGGCCGGCGTCGAGATCCAGCCGCTGGCTTCGGCGCTGGCGACCGACATCCACTGGGCGCGCGAGGTGTTCGGCGCGCTCGAGGCGCGCGGCCAGACCCCGGTCGAGCGGCCGCTCGCGGCGCTCAACACCGCGCGGGCGCGCGAGGGCGTCGCGATCCGCGTCACCGGGCGCGCGGCGAAGCCGGTGATGTTCGCCTACCTGCACCGCGACCCGAATTCCGATGCGCTGCTGCGCCATGTGATCAAGCTGGAGCCCGGCGCGGATCTGACGCTGCTCGAGACCGGGCCGGCGGCGGCGCGGTTCAACAACGTGATGGAGGTCGAGGTCGCCGACGGCGCATCGTTCCATCATGTGCGCGCGCAGGGCCGCGACCACGAGCGCCGGGCCGCCACCGCGATCTTCGCGCGGCTGGGGCGCGCGAGCCGGTTCAAGTCGTTCACCCTGACGGTGAACGGCCGGCTCACCCGCAACGAATGCGTGATCGAGTTCACCGGCGACGCCGCCCAGGCGCATGTCGCGGGCGCCTGCGTCGGCGACGGCGACTTCCACCACGACGACACGGTGTTCATCACCCACGGCGCCGTCGGCTGCGAGAGCCGGCAGGTGTTCAAGAACGTGCTGCGCTCGGGCGCCGTCGGGGTGTTCCAGGGCAAGATCCTGGTCAAGCCCGGCGCGCAGAAGACCGACGGCTA
>CAYTMB010000622.1:0-1650 GCA_964438465.1 uncultured Rhodovulum sp.
GGGCGCGCACAGTCATCGATCGGAGTTGACATGACTTCCGCCGGGATCCTCGGCGGCGCACGGCGGGTGGTGGTCAAGATCGGCTCGGCGCTGCTGGTCTCGGCCGAGACCGGGCGGTTGCGGCTCGACTGGCTCGAGGGGCTGGCGGAGGACGTCGCGGCGTTGCGTTCGCGCGACAAGGCGGTGGTGCTGGTGTCCTCGGGCTCGATCGCGCTGGGGCGGCGGGCGCTGGGGCTGCCCGCGGGGGCGCTGACGCTGGAGCAGAGCCAGGCGGCGGCGGCGGTGGGGCAGATCCGGCTGGCGCAGGCCTACGAGGGCGCGCTGGCGCCGCATGGCATCACCACGGCGCAGGTGCTGCTGACGCTGGAGGACAGTGAGAACCGGCGGCGCTATCTCAACTCGCGGCGGACGTTCGAGACGCTGCTGGAGCTGGGCGTGGTGCCGATCGTCAACGAGAACGACACGGTGGCGACCGACGAGATCCGCTATGGCGACAACGACCGGCTGGCGGCGCAGGTCGCGGCGATGGCCGGGGGCGACGTGCTGGTGCTGCTGTCGGACGTGGACGGGCTCTATACCGCGGATCCGCGGGTCGACCCGGCGGCGCGGCGGCTCGACTGGGTGGCGGCGGTGACGCCCGGGATCGAGGCGATGGCGGGCGGGGTCGGCTCGGCGCTGTCGAAGGGCGGGATGAAGACCAAGCTGATGGCGGCGCGGGCGGCGACGCGGGCGGGCTGCGCGATGGCGATCCTGGAGGGGAACCGGGCGCGGCCGCTGCGGGCGCTGGAGGAAGGCGCGCCCTGCACCTGGTTCGCGCCGGACGGCGACCCGCGCGCGGCGCGCAAACGCTGGATCTCGGGGATGAAGCCGCGGGGGCGGGTGACGGTGGACGCCGGCGCGCTGGGGGCGCTGGGGCGGGGCAAGTCGCTGCTGCCGGCGGGGGTGACCGGGGTCGAGGGCGGGTTCTCGCGCGGGGATCCGATCGAGATCGCCGGGCCCGACGGGGCGGTGGTGGCCAAGGCGCTGGCGGGCTATGACGCCCGCGAGGCGCGGATCATCATGGGGCACCGATCGGACCGGATCGCCGAGTTGCTGGGGCACGAGGGGCGCGCGGCGCTGGTGCACCGGGACGACATGGTGATGTAGGCCGGCGCGGTCCCACAGTGGGATCATGGTCAAGTTGTTGATTCGGCTTGTGAAAAGTGTTAACGCCATTTCCAGCGGCGCGGAGGTCGGGATGGACATGCAGGTCAATGTCGGCGCGCTGATGCGCGGGATCGGGGCGGCGGCGCGGGAGGCGTCGCTGGATCTGGCCTGCGCGCCGGCCGCCCGGAAGGATGCGGCGCTGACCGCTGCGGCGGCGGCGATCTGGGAGGATCGCGCCGGGCTGCTGGCGGCGAACGCGCGCGACATGGCGGCGGCCGAGGCCAAGGGGCTGTCGGGGGCGATGCTCGACCGGCTGATGCTCGACGAGGGCCGGGTGCGCGGCATGGTCGAGGGGCTGCGCGCGGTGGCGGCGCAGCCCGATCCGGTGGGGACGGTGCTGGCGGAATGGGACATGCCGTCGGGCCTGCATATCCGCCGGGTGCGCACGCCGATCGGGGTGATCGGGGTGATCTTCGAGAGCCGGCCGAACGTGACGGCGGACGC
>CAYTMB010000623.1:0-1650 GCA_964438465.1 uncultured Rhodovulum sp.
GGCTCGGGGCTCACTACGGGGCGGAGCGGCTGGGCTGCACCGTGGTGCCGATCTCCGGCGGCATGACCGAGCGGCAGGTCGCGCTGATCCACGACTTCAAGCCGCGCATCATCATGGTGACGCCGTCCTACATGCTGTCGATCCTCGACGAGTTCCGCCGGCAGGGCCTCGACCCGTGCGAGAGCTCGCTGCAGATCGGCATCTTCGGGGCCGAGCCCTGGACCAACGCGATGCGCCAGGAGATCGAGCGCGACTTCGACATGCACGCGGTCGACATCTACGGCCTCTCCGAGGTGATGGGGCCGGGCGTCGCCAGCGAATGCGTCGAGACCAAGGACGGGCTGCACATCTGGGAGGACCATTTCTACCCGGAGATCATCGACCCGGTCACCGGTGCGGTGCTGCCCGACGGCGAGATGGGCGAGCTGGTGTTCACCACGCTGACCAAGGAAGGCCTGCCGATGGTGCGCTACCGCACCCGCGACCTGTCCCGTCTGCTGCCCGGCACGGCGCGCAGCATGCGGCGGATGGAGAAGATCACCGGGCGCTCGGACGACATGATCATCCTGCGCGGCGTCAACGTCTTCCCCACCCAGATCGAGGAGCAGATCCTGAAGGTCGCCGGCCTCAGCCCGCATTTCCAGATCGAGCTGGCCCGCTCCGGGCGGATGGACACCATGTGCGTGCATGTGGAATGCGCCGCGGAGGCCGCGGATGCGGCGGCGCGCGCGGCCGCGGCGAAGGAACTCGCCCACCACATCAAGAGTGTGGTCGGGATCAGCACCAAGATCGAGATCCGCGACCCGGACGCGCTGGCCCGGTCGGAGGGCAAGGCGAAGCGGGTCGTGGACAACCGGCCGAAACAATGACTTGACGACGACACGCGCTCCGGAGGCAAAAGGGGGGCCGCATGGCCCTCCCGTTCCGCATTCGGGGGGCGGGTGAACACGGAGAACCGGCATGGCGCGCACGCGGGCGAGCGACTTCGAGGAAAAACAGCACGGCATCCTGATGAGCGCGGCGGCGGTCTTCGCCGAGCAGGGCATGGACAAGGCCTCGATGGCGCTGGTCGCCAGCCATTCGAACGTGTCGAAGGCGCTGCTCTATCACTACTATCCGAGCAAGGACGTGCTGATCTTCGCGATCATCCACAGCCATCTGATCGAACTGGAGGCCTCAGTGGCGGCGGCGGTCGATCCGGCGCTGGCGCCGGAGGCGCAGCTGCGCGTGCTGGTGGCGGCGGTGCTGGAGAAATACCGCGGCGCCGACGACGCACACAAGGTGCAGCTGGTCGGGACCGCGGCGCTGAGCGAGGCGCAGCGCGCCGAGATCCGCGCGGTCGAGCGCCAGATCGTGCGCCACTTCGCCACGGTGCTGCGCGCGATCAACCCCGGGCTCGACAGCGCGGCGCGGCCGCTGCTGATGCCGGTCACCATGTCGCTGTTCGGGATGATGAACTGGGTCTACATGTGGTTCCGCGACGGCGGGGCGATCACCCGCGAGGACTACGCCGAGGTGGCGACCACGCTCATCCTCGAGGGCATCAAGGCGGTGCGCTGAGGCCCCCCAAGCCTCCGTCCGCGTCATGAAAGATGCATCGAGGTCTTGTGAGCGACCAGGCGGGTGGCTACGTCCAGTGGCGAGGCCCTG
>CAYTMB010000624.1:0-1649 GCA_964438465.1 uncultured Rhodovulum sp.
CGGCGTCGGGGTTCTTCTTCTGCGGCATGATCGAGGAGCCGGTGGAGAAGCGGTCGCTGAGCGTGACGAAGCGAAACTGCGCGGTCGACCAGATCACCAGCTCCTCGGCGAATCGAGAAAGGTGGGTGGCGCAGATCGCGGAGGCTGCGAGGAATTCGAGCGCGAAGTCGCGGTCCGAGACCGCGTCGAGCGAGTTCGCCATCGGGCGGGCGAAGCCGAGCGCTTCGGCGGTCATGTGGCGGTCGATCGGGAACGAGGTGCCGGCCAGCGCCGCGGCGCCGAGCGGGGATTCGTTCATCCGGGCGCGCGCGTCGCGGAACCGGCCGCGGTCGCGGTCGAGCATCTCGACATAGGCGAGCATGTGGTGGCCCCAGGTGACGGGCTGGGCGACCTGGAGATGGGTGAAGCCGGGCATCACCATCTCCGCCCCGGCCTCGGCCTGGGCGAGGAAGGCGCGCATCAGCGCCTCGATCCCGAGGATCGCGGCGTCGCACTGGGCGCGCACCCAGAGGCGGAAGTCGGTGGCGACCTGATCGTTGCGCGAACGGGCGGTGTGCAGCCTGCCGGCGGGTTCGCCGATCAGCGCCTTCAGACGGCTCTCGACGTTCATGTGGATGTCCTCGAGCGCCTTCGAGAACGGGAAAGCGCCGGCCTCGATCTCTGACAACACCGTGAGAAGGCCTTCCCGGATCGCGCTCGCGTCGCTATTGCTCACGATGCCCGCGGCGCCGAGCATGGCGGCATGGGCGCGGCTGGCCGCGACGTCCTGCGCGGCGAGGCGCCTGTCGAAGTCGATCGAGGCGTTGATCGCCTCCATCACGGCGTCGGGGCCGGCGGCGAAGCGGCCACCCCACATCGTGTTCGCGGTCGGGTTGCTCGAGTCTGGCGTGTCGTTCATGAAGTCCTGCCTGCCGCCGTTGAAAGGCCCCCGGATGACCCTGCGCGCCCTGACGATCCCGCTCCTCGTCTACACGCTCGGCGTTGCGCCCGCCAGTCCGGCGGCTGCGCAGACGCTGGACGCCGCGGCGCGGGCCGAGGTCGAGGCGCTGCGCGAGGGGGACATGCGCAAGCTGACGGTGCACGAGGCCGCGGTTCCGGCGCCGGAGGTGGCGTTCGTTGACGCCGCCGGCGCGGAGACGACGCTCGGCGCCTCGGACGGCAAGCTGCGGGTGGTGAACTTCTGGGCGACCTGGTGCGCGCCGTGCCGCGAAGAAATGCCGGCGCTGGCGGCGCTGCAGGCGGGGCTGGCGGGCGAGGATTTCGAGGTCGTGCTGATCGCGACGGGGCGCAACAGCCCGGAGGCGATCGCGCGGTTCTTCGCGGAGGCCGGCATCGAGGGGCTGGAGACCGGCGCGGACCCCAAGGGCCGGCTGGCGCGGGAGATGGCGGTTCCGGCGCTGCCGGTGACGGTGATCCTGAACCGCGAGGGCGACGAGATCGCCCGGCTGATCGGCGGCGCCGACTGGAACGGGCCGAGCGCGCGGGCGATCATGGCGGACCTGCTGGCGCGCTGAGCAAGCGTAACAGCCTGTTACGCGGGTCAAGGCGTTGAAATTACTGTGAGTTCCGAACCGCCGGCGGAGGCGCCGCGTTTGCGTCGCGCCGGTTGCGACGGGGCGCCCGCGGCGCGCTGGATCGTGGCGCGCGTG
>CAYTMB010000625.1:0-1648 GCA_964438465.1 uncultured Rhodovulum sp.
GGCCGCCCATCTCGGGATCGCCCCCGGGGCGCATGGGGTGAGCCGGCTGTGACCGACTGGGCCGCCCTTCCCAAGGTCGAGCTGCACCTGCACCTGGAAGGGGCCGCGCCGCCGGAGTTCATCCGGAAACTGGCCGCCGAAAAGGGCGTCGACCTCGGCGCGATCTTCACGCCCGACGGCGCCTATGCCTGGGACGATTTCGCCGCGTTCCTGCGCACCTACGAGGCGGCCTGCACCGTCCTGCAGACCCCCGACGACTTTCGCCGCCTCACTGCCGCAGTGCTCGAACGCTCGGCCGCAAATGGTGTGATCTACACGGAAATCTTCCTCGCGCCCGACCTCTGTGGCGGCGGCGATCCGGCGGCCTGGCCCGACTACCTCGCCGCCATCGTCGCGGGCGCCGCCGAGGTTCCCGCCGTGACCGCGCGCTTCATCTCCACCGCGATCCGCCATTTCGGCCCCGAGCGCGCCGTCGCCGCCGCCCGCACGACCGTGGCGCATCCGCACCCGGCGCTGACCGGCTTCGGCATGGGCGGCGAGGAGCGGTTCGGCCAGCCCGCGGACTACGCGCCCGCCTTCGCCGTCGCCGCCGAGGCCGGGCTCGGCCTGACCGTGCACGCCGGCGAGATCTGCGGCCCGCCCAGCATCGCCGCGGCGCTCGACGCGCTGCCGGTGACCCGGATCGGCCACGGCGTGCGCGCGATCGAGGATCCCGTCCTCGTCGCGCGGATCGCCGACCTCGGCATCGTGCTGGAGACCAGCCCCGGTTCGAACATCGCGCTCGGGCTCTACCCCGACTGGCCGTCGCACCCGGTCGCCCGGCTGCGCGCGGCGGGCGCGCCGGTCACGCTCTCGACCGACGACCCGCCGTATTTCCACACCACGCTCGCCGCCGAATACGCGCGCCTCGCGGCGGCCTTCGGCTGGACGCCCGACGATTTCGCCGCGATCAACCGCACCGCCATCGCCGCCGCCTTCTGCGACCCCGCCACCCGCGCCCTTGTCCTCAGCCGACTGGACCAAGCATGACCCTGACCGTCGTCGACCACCCGCTGATCCAGCACAAGCTGACCCTGATGCGCGACCGCGACACTTCGACCGCCTCGTTCCGCCAGCTCCTGCGCGAGATCTCGCTGCTGCTCGCCTACGAGGTCACCCGCGACCTGCCGATGACGACCGTCACCGTCGAGACGCCGCTGACCACGATGCAGGCGCCGACCCTCAAGGGCAAGAAGCTGGTCCTCGTCTCGATCCTGCGCGCCGGCAACGGCCTGCTCGACGGCGTGCTGGAGCTGATCCCCTCCGCGCGGGTCGGCTACATCGGGCTCTACCGCGACGAGGCGACGCTGCAGCCGGTGCAGTACTACGCCAAGGTCCCGGCCGATCTCGGCGAGCGGGTGACCATCGTGCTCGACCCGATGCTCGCGACCGGCAATTCGTCGGCGGCGGCGGTCAGCCTGCTCAAGGCGGAGGGCGCGACCGACATCCGCTTCCTCTGCCTGCTCGCCGCGCCTGAGGGCGTGCGGCGCATGCAGGAGGCGCATCCCGACGTGCCGGTCATCACCGCCGCGCTCGACGAGCGGCTCAACGACAAGGGCTACATCGTGCCCGGCCTCGGCGACGCCGGCGACCGGATGTTCGGCACGAA
>CAYTMB010000626.1:0-1639 GCA_964438465.1 uncultured Rhodovulum sp.
GCGCGCGAGCGCGGAGGGCGAGGGGCGCCGGGCATTCCCCTCCGGTCGTAATCGGTCCGCGCCTGCCTGGGCTGGCGCGGTGACGCGCCTGCCAGGGGCAGGCAGGCGCGGACCGATTTGTCGACGGACAAATCGGTCGGGAAATCGGCGCCGGTGGCGCCAGCATCCGGCGGCTGTCCGAACGGATCACCCAGGCCCGCCTCAGAACGGCAGCTTCATGCCCGGCGGCAGCTCCAGCCCGGCGGTGACCTTGCCCATCTCCTCCTGCGCGGCGAGCTGGGCGCGGGCCTGGGCGTCCTGCACCGCGGCGACGATCAGGTCCTCGACCACCTCGCGCTCGTCCGGGGCGAACAGCGTCGGGTCGATCGACAGGCCCTTCAGCTGGCCCTTGGCGGTGACGGTGGCCCTGACCAGCCCGGCGCCGGCCTCGCCGGTCACCTCGATGGCGTCGAGCCGGGCCTGCGCCTCGCCCATCCGCGCCTGCATGTCCTGCGCCTGTTTCATGATCTTGGCCATGTCGCCGAACTGGCCTAGTCCCTTGAGCATCTCGTTAATCCTCGTCGAAGGGATCGAGCGGATCCCACGCATCGTCGTCTTCGGGCGGCGGCGGGGCCTCCGCCCCGGGCGCCGCCGCCGGGCGCACGTCGCGGATCGCGGCGCCAGGGAAGGCGGTCAGGAACGCCTGCACCAGCGGATGCGCCTCGGCGCGGCCGAGCAGGTCGCCGCGCTCGGCGGCGCGGGTCTCGGCGATGGTCGGGGCCCCGCCGCCGCCGACGACCGCGATCCCCCAGCGCGCCCCGGTCCAGGCCTGCAGGCGCTGGCCGAGGCGGGCGGCGAAGTCGGGCGCAGCCTCGGCCGAGGGTTCGAACTCGATCCGCCCGGGCGCATAGCGGACCAGCCGCACGCCGGTCTCGATCTCGATCAGCAGGCTCATGTCCCGCCGCGCGCGCACCAGCGCCACGACATCGGCGAAACTGGCGTAGCGCGCCAGCGCCTCGGCGTCCGGGGCGGGGGCCGCGACCGGCGCCGCCGCCGCGCGCGCGGCCGGCAGCGCCGCGGGCAGCGCCGAGGGCAGCGCCGCCCGGGCCTGCGACGCCGGCCCGCCGCCGCCACCGCCCGGCGCCGGGCCGGGCGCGGGCGCCGCGGCCGGCGAAGGCCCCGCGCTCAGCCGGCGCACCAGCTCCTCAGGGCTCGGCAGGTCGGCGACATGGGTCAGCCGGATGATCGCCATCTCGGCCGCCATCATCGGGTTCGGCGCGACGGCCGCCTCCTCCAGCGCCTTGAGCAGCATCTGCCACATCCGCGCCAGCGGCCGCATCCCGAGCCGGCCGGCGAAGTCGAGCCCGCGCGCGCGCTCGTCCGGGCCGACGGTCGGATCGTCGGCCGCCGCGGGCGCGATCCGCACCATCGAGACCCAGTGCGTGACCTCGGCGAGATCGCGCAGCACCGCCACCGGCTCGGCGCCCTCGGCGTATTGTCCGCTCAGCTCCGCCAGCGCGCCGGCGGCGTCGCCGCGCATCACCGCCTCGAACAGGTCGAGCACCCGGCCGCGGTCGGCGAGGCCGAGCATCGCGCGGACCTCCGTAGCGCCGGTCTCGCCGGCGCCGTGGCCGATGGCCTGGTCCATCAGCGACAGCGC
>CAYTMB010000627.1:0-1637 GCA_964438465.1 uncultured Rhodovulum sp.
TCGCCTATTCCAAGGACATGCAGGAGGACAAGGAGCAGGTCTTCGACGCCGCCGATTCGCTGATGCTCGCACTCGCCGCGATGGAGGGCATGACCCGCGACCTCGCGCCGCGCCCCGACGTGCTGCGCGCCGCCGCCGCCTCGGGCTTCTCCACCGCCACCGACCTCGCCGACTGGCTGGTCCGCCGCCTCGGCCTGCCGTTCCGCGACGCCCACCACGTCACCGGCGCGCTGGTCAAGGCCGCCGAGATCCGCGGCGTCGACCTGCCCGAGCTGACGCTCGCCGAGATGCAGGCCGTCCATCCGGGCGTCACCGCGGAGGTCTACGACGTGCTCGGCGTGGACAACTCCGTCGCCAGCCGGTCGAGCTACGGCGGCACCGCTCCCGACCAGGTCCGCGCCCAGACCGCCCGCTGGCGCGCGGCGCTGCCATGACCGGCCGCGCCGTCCGGGCCATCGGGCTCTGCCTCGCGCTCGCGGCGCTGGCGGCCTGCGGGCTCAAGGGCGACCCGCGCCCGCCCGAACCCGACCGGACCGCGGCCGCCGGCTGAGCGCCGCGCCCGCGGTCTTCAGGTCCGGGCGTCGGTCCGCGCCGGCGCGAACCGCGCCAGCTGGCGCAGTCGCCCGCCCAGCGACAGCTTGCGCCGCCAGATCTGCCAGGCCAGCCGGGCGCTCCGGTAGGGCCGGTTCAGCCGGATCGCCAGCCGCTGCAGCGGGCTTGGCCAGCCGGAAGCGACCAGGGCGTCGAAGTACATCTGGTCCTTCAGGCACCATCCGCGCCAGGGTTTGCGATGCCCGCAGAAATGCAGGATCCCCTCGCCATCCTCGGGGCGCTCGAGCTTGGGGAACGCCCAGGTGTAGCCGCGCAGGCGATTGTTCCACTTGTCGGGCAGTAGGCCCCAGTCGCCGGCGAGCGTGACGTTGATCGCATCCTGGTTCTTCCAGACGCACAGCTCCCGGTTGTTCCGCAGCACGTCGATCGTCCGGTCCGCAATCCGCTCGCTGCGCCACAGCGGCAGGTTCATCAGCAGCACCCCGGTGTTGATGTACTCGGCGCCCTCGCGAAAGCCGACATCGGGAAAGCCCCGCTTCAGGCGCGGCAGATTGACGTCGATCTCGCCGTCCCGAACCGCCCACAGCGCCCGTGGCGCGCGCTTCCCGTCGAACAGCTGCGCCACATCCTCGGTCACGACGACGTCCGAGTCGATATAGAGGGCGAGTTCGACATCCTCCGGCAACAGCTGCGGCGCCAGCAGCTGCAGATACACCGCGACCGGGTAACGCGGGTCGGTGGGCAGGTCCGCCAGCGAGCGGGTGTCGGGCGACAGGATCTCGACCGTCGCACGCGGATGCGCGCCCGCCAGACATCGGCGAATGCGCGCGCGGCTGCGCGGCGCGAGGCCGCCGTCGAGCACGAAGACCCGCACGTCCCGCCTCCGGTCGATCCTCGTCAGCGCCGAATGCAGGCCGGCGGTCAGATGGGGCGCGTAGCTGTCGCTCGCCGCGCCGACCAGCGTCACCTTCATCAGGGCGACGCAAACGACGATATAGTCAGTCGCCTCAAAGGCGAAGAGCAGCCCCAGTTCCGCTGTCATCGGGTCAATCCATAATATTGGCGAAGACGCATGCTAGAAATCA
>CAYTMB010000628.1:0-1634 GCA_964438465.1 uncultured Rhodovulum sp.
CCTAGAGCGTCGCGGTGAACAGGAAGTAGCCGACCGTGCCGAACAGCCGGCCGCGCGCCCGGAGCGCCGCGATCCCGTCCTTCCAGGCGGCGAGCTCCGCCGGATCGAGCGCGCCGGCGTCGGCCGCGTGCCGGCCGACCGCAGTGAAATAGGTCGCGCCGAGGTCCTGCGGGAACACCAGCACCCGGCTCGCGATCTGGACGTCCGCGAAGCCGAGGTCGGCGAGCATCCCGAGCAGCGGACCCGGCAGCCAGGACTGCCGCACCGCGGTGTCGGCCTCGTGCGCCACCGCCCGGCGCAGCGCCGGGCGGTCGGGCAGGTTGAGCGTGGTGGTCGAGAAGTCGGGCTCGATCAGCGCCAACCCGCCGCCGGGCCGGCCGACCCGCCGCATTTCGCGCAGCGCGACCGCAGGGTCGTCGAGGTAGATCAGCAGCCGCTCGGCGCGCAGGCAGTCGAAGCTGGCGTCCGGGTAGGGCAGCGCGCCGGCGTCGCCGACGCGGAAGTCGATCGCCAGCCCCTCCGCCGCCGCCCGCCGGCCGGCGTCGGCGATGAAGTCGGCGCTCCGGTCGATCCCCGCCACCGCGCCGCCGAGCCGGGCCAGCCGCAGCGTCTCGAGCCCGAAGCCGCAGCCGACGTCGAGCAGGCTGCGGCCGCGCCCGAAGCCGCCGCGCTCGCGGGCCAGCGCCTTCAGCTCCTGCAGCCCGGCGATGCCGTCGAAGGCCTCGAGCGCCGCGACATAGGTCGGCTCGTCCGCCGCGGCGTCGACGTCGGTGAACTGCTTCAGCGACAGGTCGTCCATGCTCCGCTCCCCGCCGGGTCCGGGCCAGAATACACCAGGACCGCGCCTTGCGGCGCGCGCCCTGCGCCGTCGTCGCCGCACGCGCGCGACAGCCTGCGGCGCCGGTCCCGCCGCCTCACTTCGACAGGTACATCACGTCATAGATGCTGCGCACGCAAGCCATCTCGCCGGTGTCGTACAGCCCATCGTCGAGCTTGTCGCATTTCTCGATATGGATCACGCTCATCAGCGGAAACTTGCGCTCCACCTGCTGCAGGGTCAGGATCTGCCCCCGCGCCGCCACCGCGCCCGGCAGCCCGAGCGCCAGGACCGCGGCGGCGACGCCCGCCAGCGCCGTCCACCGCCGGGCCTTGACCGCGGCAGCGGGCGCCACTAGGACTCCCGACGGCGCGCGGGTGTAGCTCAATGGTAGAGCTTCTGCTTCCCAAGCAGATGACGAGGGTTCGATTCCCTTCACCCGCTCCACGTCCAGGTCCCTCCCGCCTACAGCACGATGCTACAGCACGATGTCCTGCGCCGCCAGCCGGGCGACGCCGGCGAGTTCGATCGCAAAATCCGCCACGCGGTCGCCGTTCACATCGCCTTCGATCAGGCCGGCGGAGAAGCGCAGCTGGCCCGCGGTCCCGCTGAACGCCGCGTCGGCGATGAACTGGAAGGCCTGCGCCCCCGACCGCACCGTATTTGCGTCGATGCGCGACAGGTCGATGATGTCCACGCCGCTCGCGAAGTCCCGGATGACGTCCCGCGCCGCGCCCAGCCCCGAGTCGGCCGGGCTGCGGAAGATGAACCGGTCCGCGCCGGCGCCGCCGCTCATCAGATCGGCGCCGAGCCCCCC
>CAYTMB010000629.1:0-1628 GCA_964438465.1 uncultured Rhodovulum sp.
GCGGGAAGGGTCATCGGTCTCTCCGGGTTCAGGCGCCGACCAGCGCCAGGGTGTGACGGGCGATCATCAGCTCCTCGTCGGTCGGGACGACGAGGAGCGCCACGCGGCTGGACGGCGAGGAGATGCGTCCCGCGCCGGCCGCGTTCGCCGCCGGGTCCAGCTCGACGCCGAGCCAGGCGAGGCGCCCGGCGATGCGGGCGCGCACCGGAGCGGAGTTCTCGCCGATGCCGGCGGTGAACACGAAGGCGTCGAGGCCGTCGAGCGCGGCGGCCAGCAGGCCGGCCATCAACCCGGCGCGGTGGACGAAGTGGTCGATGGCGAAGGCGGCGCCGGGGTCGTCGCTCTCCAGCAGGTCGCGCATGTCGTTGGAGACCCCGGACAGGCCCTTCAGGCCGGAGTTTTTGTAGAGGAGGTCGGTCACCGCCGCGGGCGTCATGCCGCGCTGCTCGATCAGGTGCAGGACCACGCCGGGGTCGAGTTGCCCGGGCCGGGTCCCCATCGGCAGGCCGTCGAGGGCGGTGAAGCCCATCGTGCTCTCGACGCTGCGCCCCTCGCGCAACCCGCACATCGAGACGCCGCTGCCGAGATGGGCGACGATCACCCGCCCGCCGGCGATCTCGGGCGCGACGGAGCGGAGCCGGTCGGCGATGTATTCGTAGGACAGCCCGTGAAAGCCGTAGCGGCGCACGCCCTCGTCGTAGAGCGTCCGCGGCAGCGCATAGCAGTCGGCGTAGGGCGGGCGGCCGCGATGGAAGGCGGTGTCGAAGCAGGCGACCTGCGGCATGGCCGGGTCGATCTCCTGCGCGAGCCGGATCGGGGCGAGATTGTGCGGCTGGTGCAGCGGCGCCAGCGGCTCGAGCTCGGCCAGCCGGGCGAGCGCCCCGGCATCGACCCGGATCGGGCGGTCGTAGTCCGGGCCGCCGTGGACGACGCGGTGGCCGATCGCCCGCAGCTCGAAGTTGCCGAGGCCGGCGAGCCAGCGCCGCAGTTCGGCGGTGGCGGCGGGAAGGTCGGCCAGCCCGCCCGGCGGATAGCTGCGGTCGACCAGCGTCGCGCCGTCCGGGCCGCTGGCCCTGAGCCGGGGATGCACGCCGATGCCGTCGATCTGGCCCTTGACCCGCCGGTCGAGCCTGTCGCCGTCGATCGCGAAGATCTGGAACTTGAGGCTCGAGGAGCCGGCGTTGACGACCAGGATCGACTGCATCATGCGGCCGGGACGGCGAGCTTGGCGCGCAGCGCGTTGGCGTAGAGCGCGGCGACCGCGCAGGAGGCGAGACGGGTGCGGACGGAGTCCGCCCGCGAGGTCAGGATGATCGGCACGCGGGCGCCGAGCACGATGCCGGCCGCATCGGCATGGGCGAGGAAGGTCAGGTTCTTGGCCAGCATGTTGCCGGCCTCGAGGTCGGGGACGACGAGGATCTGCGCATGCCCCGCGACCGGCGAGGTGATGCCCTTGATCCGCGCCGCCTCCGGGTCGATGGCGTTGTCGAACGCGAGCGGCCCTTCGAGCAGGCCGCCGGTGATCTGGCCGCGCTCGGCCATCTTGCAGAGCGCCGCGGCCTCGATCGTCGAGGGGATCTTCGTCGTCACCGTCTCGACCGCCGACAGGATCGCCACCCGCGGCGTGC
>CAYTMB010000630.1:0-1610 GCA_964438465.1 uncultured Rhodovulum sp.
AACCGGCGCCGGATCGCGGCGCCGCCCAGAGCGCGCGGTGGCGGGCGATGATCGCGGCCATCCGTTCGGGGCCGAAGGCCGAGGCGTGACCGCCGTGGACGACCGCGACGGGGAGCGCCTCGAGCTTGACGAAGCTCGCCTCGTAGTCGGTGAGATCCGCGCCGGGGCCGTCGTGGATCAGCGGGCCGTCGTAGATCGCGTCGCCCGAGATCAGGATGCCGGTCGCGCGCTCGAACAGGCCGACGCCGCCGGGGGAATGGCCGGGCAGGTGCCAGACCTCGAAGCGGCGGTCGCCGAGGTCGATCACCTCGCCCTCGGCGATCAGGCCGGTGGGCGCGGCGCCGCGCAGCGCATAGGCCGCCGGGTCGTAGCCGGCGAAGGGCAGCGCGTCGATCACCACGTCCCAGAGCGGCGGATAGCCGGCCGCCATGTAGCGCGCGAGGGACTCGGGCGCGTAGCCGGATTTCAGCAGCGAATAGCGGCCGGGGCGGGTCAGGTCGTCGGCCTCGGCGGCGTGGATCAGGCGGTCGTCGAATTCGTGGGCGCCGCCGATATGATCGACATGCGCGTGCGACGAGACGCAGACGAGCGGCTTCGACGGGTCGGCGCGCAGGCGGTCGAGATAGGGGCGCAGCGGCGCCACGCCCATGCCGGTGTCGAGGATCATGTCCCGGTCCGTCCCCTCGACCAGATACATGTTGGCCTGGAACAGCGGATGCACATGCGGCTCGTCGATCAGGGTCAGGCCGGGCGACAGGCGGCGGGCGCGGAACCAGTCGGCGGCGACGGGGAGGGTCATGGCGGGCTCCTGTGGGGGCCTGTCGCCCGGTGAGTGACGCCACGGGAGAATCCCCTCGCAAGGCAGGTGTGGATCATCCTGTCTTGCTTGCGCGGTCCTTCTGCCATCTTGCCCAGTCAACAACCTCTTCCTCAAGGCTGTCTATGGCGTCGAGATCGCAGTTCGCAGGGAAGACGACCAGATTGACGCTGGGATGCCGGGCATTGGGGACCAACATGGCCTCGAAGCCAAGGAACCCGACCGCCTCGCCGATCTTCTGTGTCTCTTCATAGAGCATCTCGTGGTAGCGGGACGCCTCGACCCCCAGCCGGGCCAGAAGCGCCATGTCGGTCAGGTCGAGCACCCTGGTGAACGAGGCCCGCATCCGATGGGCGACGGAGACCAGTCGGCTGGGGAAGACCGGCTGCGCCCGCCGGATGTGGAAGTTGATCTCCGAAAGCGCCCCGTCCTTCTCGAGGGCGCAATAGAGGACCTCGCTCTCCCGTCTGTTCCACCGACCGGCGCCCTTCGATCCGTCAACCGGCGAACGGATCCCGTGTACGACCCGCCAGAACTCGTTCTCGAACCGTACCTCGGCGATCTCGCCCAAGACATCCAGCAGCGCGACGCTGTGGCTCGACCGTCGCGCCGTCATTCAGAGGTAGACCCCGCTTTCGAGGCGGTCGATGACTTCGAGAACCTCGGCGGTCCGGTCCTCATTGATCAGATCATACGGCTTCTCGCCGTTGAGTTGCGGATGCGCAGTCTGGAGCCAGAGCCGGGCCTCGTCAGGCTCATAGAAATCCGAAAGCCGCTCGGCCACCCAGCGAAG
>CAYTMB010000631.1:0-1600 GCA_964438465.1 uncultured Rhodovulum sp.
CTCGATCATCCTGTGGATGCCGTCCTGGGGCGGCATGATCAACGGCCTGATGACGCTGCAGGGGGCCTGGGACAAGCTGCGCACCGACCCGGTGCTGCGCATGCTGGTGGTCTCGGTCGGCTTCTACGGCATGTCGACCTTCGAGGGCCCGATGATGTCGATCCGCTCGGTCAACTCGCTGTCGCACTACACCGACTGGACCATCGGCCATGTCCATTCCGGCGCGCTCGGCTGGAACGGAATGATCACCTTCGGCGCGCTCTACTACCTCGTGCCGCGGCTGTGGCGCCGCGAGCGGCTCTATTCGCTCGGCCTCGTCTCCTGGCACTTCTGGCTCGCGACGATCGGCATCGTGCTCTACGCCTCGTCGATGTGGGTCAGCGGCATCATGCAGGGCCTGATGTGGCGCGAGACCGACGCGCAGGGCTTCCTCGTCAACTCCTTCGCCGATTCGGTGGCGGCGCTGCACCCGATGTACATCACCCGCGCGATGGGCGGGGTGCTGTTCCTGGCCGGCGGCGTGATCATGGCCTGGAACCTCTACAAGACCGCCGTGGGCGCCGGCGCGGCCGCGCCCGCCCGCGCCGTGCCGGCGGAATAGGGAGACGATGCGATGAGCCTCCTGACCAGACACGGCGCCATCGAGCGCAACGTCTTCCTGCTGCTGGTGCTCAGCTTCATCGTGGTCTCGATCGGCGGGCTGGTGCAGATCGTGCCGCTGTTCTACCTCGACAACACCATCGAGAAGGTCGAGGGCGTGCGCCCCTACAGCCCGCTCGAACTCGCGGGCCGCAGCATCTACGTCCGCGAGGGCTGCTACACCTGCCATTCGCAGATGATCCGCACCCTGCGCGACGAACAGGAGCGCTACGGCCACTACTCGCTCGCCGCCGAATCGATGTACGACCACCCGTTCCAGTGGGGCTCCAAGCGCACCGGACCCGACCTCGCGCGCGTCGGCGGGCGCTATTCCGACGCCTGGCATGTCGCGCATTTCGAGAACCCGCGCGACCTCGTGCCGGTGTCGATCATGCCGGCCTATCCCTGGCTGGCGCGGACCCCGATCGACTCCGCGCAGATCACCGCGCTGATGCGGGCCAACCGCACGGCCGGCGTGCCCTATTCCGACGAGATGCTCGCCGCGGCGCGCGCCGACTTCCGCGCGCAGGCCGACCCCGACGCCGGCGACGTCGACGGCCTCTTGGCGCGCTACCCCGGCGCGGTGGCGCGCAATTTCGACGGCGCGCCCGGCGTCAGCGAGATCGACGCGGTGATCGCCTATCTGCAGATGCTCGGCACGCTGGTCGACTTCTCGACCTACACGCCGGCCCCGAGCCGCTAGGGAGGCGGTGGCATGGACACCTACGGCGCGCTCCGCGCCCTGGCCGACAGCTGGGCGTTGCTGGCGATGGTGGTGTTCTTCGTCGCCGTCGTGATCTGGGTGTTCCGCCCCGGCTCGAAGAAGACCCAGGACGACGCCGCGAACCAGATCTTCCGCAACGAGACCCGACCGAAGGACGACGACGATGGCCACTGAGCGGGAAGTCGACGAAGCCACCCAGACGGCGACCACCGGTCACGAATGGGACGGCATCAAGGA
>CAYTMB010000632.1:0-1589 GCA_964438465.1 uncultured Rhodovulum sp.
GCGCGGGCCTTCTTCGCCGGGGCCTTGGCGGCGATCAGCTCCAGCGCCTGCTCCAGCGTGACGGCCTCGGGCGCGATCTCCCTGGGCAGCGTGGCGTTGACCTTCTCCCATTTGACGTAAGGCCCGTACTTGCCCTCGTAGAGCGCGACCGGGCCGCCGCCGGGGTGCTCGCCCAGCTCGCGCAGCGGCTTGACCGCGGCGCGGCCGGGGCCGCGGGCGGCTTTCTGCGCAAGGACTTCCATCGCGCGGTTCATGCCGATGGTGAGGACTTCCTCGGGATCCTTGATGTTGGCGAAGATCTTGCCGTGCTTCACATACGGCCCGAAGCGGCCGATCGAGGCCTCGACCGGCTGGCCGTCCTCGGGATGCATCCCGATCAGCCGGGGCAGCGCCAGCATGTCGAGCGCGCGCCTGAGGTCGACCGTGGCGGGGTCGAGCCCCTTGGGGATCGAGGCGCGCTTCGGCTTGGGGTTCTCGTCGGTCTTGTCGCCGAGCTGGACGTAGAGGCCGTAGGGGCCGACGCGCAGGGTCACGGGGACGCCGCTCGCGTCCTGGCCGAGCAGCTTGCCGTCGGGGCCGGCCGCCTCGCCGCCCTCGGCCTCGCCGGCGAGCGGGCGGGTGTAGCGGCATTCGGGGTAGTTCGAGCAGCCGATGAAGGCGCCGCCGGAGCGCGCGGTGCGCAGGGACAGCCGGCCCTCGCCGCAGGCCTTGCACCGGCGCGGCTCGGGGTCCTCGGGCGTGACCGGGAACAGGTGCGGCTCCAGCACCTCGTTGATCTTCTCCAGCACCTCGGTGATGCGCAGGCCTTCGGTCTCGCCGAGCGCGGCGGAGAAGTCCTTCCAGAACCGCGCCAGCAGGTCCTTCCAGTCGGCGTCGCCGGTGGTGACCTTGTCGAGGTCGGACTCGAGGTCGGCGGTGAAGTCGTAGTCGAGATAGCGGCGGAAGTAGTTGATCAGGAACGCGGTGACGAGCCGGCCCTTGTCCTGCGGGATCAGCCGGTTGGCGTCCTTGCGCACATACTCGCGCTCCTGGATCGTCGAGACGATCGAGGCGTAGGTCGAGGGCCGCCCGATCCCGAGCTCCTCCATGCGCTTGACCAGCGTCGCTTCGGTGTAGCGCGGCGGCGGCTGGGTGAAATGCTGCTCGGGGGTCACGGCGCGTTTGTCGGCGGGCTCGCCCTGCATGATCTGCGGCAGGCGGCGCTCGTCGTCGTCCTCGATCAGCTCGATGTCGTCGTCGCGGCCCTCCATGTAGACCTTGAGGAAGCCGTCGAAGGTCACGACCTGGCCGGTGGCGCGCAGGCCGACCTGGCGGTCGGCGCTGGTGATCTCGACGGTGGTGCGCTCGAAGCGGGCGGCCTCCATCTGGCAGGCGATCGAGCGCTTCCAGATCAGGTCGTAGAGCTTGCGCTGGTCCGGCTCGAGGCGCGCCAGCCGGTCGGGCGACTGGCTCATGTCGGTCGGCCGGATGCATTCATGCGCTTCCTGGGCGTTCTTCGCCTTGTTCTTGTACATCCGCGGCGACGGCGGAACATAAGCGTCGCCGTATCGCGCCCGGATCACCTCGCGCGCGGCCATCACCGCCTCGGG
>CAYTMB010000633.1:0-1589 GCA_964438465.1 uncultured Rhodovulum sp.
TGTGACCGGGCAGATCCTGCGGGTGGACGGCGGCTTGTCGCTGCTCTGAGGGACTGCTGCGAAGGGCGCATCCGGTCGCCGCCCGCGCCGCGGAGCTGTGCTTCGCGCACGCCTGCGCACGCGTGCGCGGAATGATAACAGGCTGATATGGCGGGGATATTCGAGATGCGTTCACACTTCCGAAACAGGTGTGAACGGGGCGCGGAATGCCGACCCGAGGCTGAGTCTCTCCGACGCGCGGCCCCCCTGCCCCGGCGCGGCGCCGAGCGAGCGGGCTCGCCGCCCGGATCAGCCTTCGCGCTCGGGGTCGAAGCGCAGCAGGCGCAGGGCGTTGAGGGTGACGAGCACGGTGGCGCCGGTGTCGGCGAGGATGGCGATCCAGAGGCCGGTGATCCCGAAGATCGTCGTCGCCAGGAACACCGCCTTGAGGCCGAGGGCGATGGCGACGTTCTGGCGGATGTTGCGCATCGCGGCGCGCGCGAGCCGGATCATCGCGGCGACGTCGGTCACCCGGTTGCGCAGCAGCGCGGCGGCGGCGGTCTCCAGCGCCACGTCCGTGCCCGACCCCATCGCGACGCCGACCGAGGCGGCGGCGAGCGCGGGCGCGTCGTTGATGCCGTCGCCGACCATGACGACGCCGCCGTCCGCGGCCATCGCGCGGATCTCCGCAAGCTTGTCCCCGGGCATCAGCTCGGCCCGGTGCTCGACGCCGATCACGCCGGCGATGGCGGCGCCGGTGCGGGCGTTGTCGCCGGTGAGCATCACCGAGGTCACCCCCATCGCCTTCAGCTGGCGCACCCCGTCGATGGCGTCGGTCCGGGGTTCGTCGCGCATGGCGATCATGCCGAGCGCGCGGCGCTCGCGGAACACGACCACGACGGTTTTGCCGTCCTGCTCCAGCGCCGCCGCCCGCCGGAGGGCGTCGTCCTCCAGCGCGCCGCTGTCGGCGGCGAAGCGCGGCGAGCCGACCCAGGCGGGGGCGCCGTCCACCACCGCCTGCACGCCCCTGCCGACCAGCGCCCTGGCGCCGGTCGCGGGCGACGGCGCGACGCCCGCCGCCTCGGCCCTGCGCAGGATGGCTTCGGCGAGGGGGTGGCTCGAGCCCGCCTCGATCCCGGCGGCGACGGCGAGCAGGTCAGCGTCGTTGGCTTCGAGCGGGATCAGGTCCGTCACGACGGGCCGCCCGACGGTCAGGGTTCCGGTCTTGTCGAAGGCGACGCGGGTGGCGCCGGCGGCGGCTTCGATCACCGCGCCGCCCTTCATCAGGATGCCGCGCCGCGCGCCCGAGGACAGCGCCGAGGCGATGGAGGCGGGAACCGAGATCACCAGCGCGCAGGGGCAGCCGATCAGCAGCAGCGCCAGCGCGCGATAGATCCAGATGTCCCAGGCCTGCCCCGTCGCCAGCGGCGGGACGAGCGCCACCAGGATCGCGAGGCCGACGATGGCCGGCATGTAGACGCGGCTGAACCGGTCGATGAAACGCTCGGTCGGCGCGCGCGCGGTCTCCGCCTCCTCGACCAGCGCGATGATCCGCGAAATGGTGTTGTCCTGCGCGGCCCTGGTCACGGTGATGCGCAGCGCCGCCTCCG
>CAYTMB010000634.1:0-1587 GCA_964438465.1 uncultured Rhodovulum sp.
CATCGAGGTCTTGTGAGCGACCAGGCGGGTGGCTACGTCCAGTGGCGAGGCCCTGACCCCTGTAGCGGAGCATTGCCATGCCGATCATCCGGTCCCTGAGCGAAATCGACGAGCGCATCGCCATCGTCCGCGGCAACATGCGCGACCTGACCGAGCAGGCGGCCGCCTATTCCGGCGCCGCCGACGAGGAGCGCGCGGCGGAGCGCATCGCCGAGCAGCAGGACCAGCTCGACGCCCTGCTCAAGGAACGCGTGGCCCGCCTCGCCGAGGATGAAGCGGCCGGCTGAATCGCCCGCGCCCGCCGATCCCGCTTGTTCGAATCGGCTGGATCCGCTAAAGGACGCCTCGATACAAGGCTATGCCGGGAGAAGGCGGGGCGACCCGCCGCCGAAGGAGCAACCGCCCCGGAAACTCTCAGGTCCCCGGACCGGCACGGCCTCAACACTCCGGAAAGCGGCCCCGAAAGGGCCCACCGAAGGAGAAAGCCCGGCGCTTCGGGTGAAACTCTCAGGTCCAAGGCACGGAGGGGGCATGCGGCGCGCGGCGCCGCGAGCCCTGGAGTGCTGACCCATGACCAAGATCGCCGTGATCGGCGCCGGTGTCACCGGCCTGACGACCGCCTATGAACTGCTGGACCGCGGCTTCGACGTGACGGTGTTCGACCGCCACCGCTACGCCGCGATGGAGACGAGCTTCGCCAACGGCGGCCAGCTCTCGGCCTCGAACGCCGAGGTCTGGACGCAGTGGGGCACCGTGCTGAAGGGCCTGAGGTGGATGCTGTCCGCCGATGCGCCGCTGCTCGTCAACCCGCGCCCGACCCTGCACAAGATCGGCTGGATGGCCGAGTTCCTGTCCAACATCCCGCGCTACCGGGCCAACACCGTCGAGACCGTCCGCCTCGCCATCGCCGCCCGCGCGGTGCTGTTCGAGATGGCCGCGCGCGAGGGCATCGACTTCGACCTCGAGCGCCGCGGCATCCTGCATTTCTACGACCGCCCGAAGGACCTCGCGCACGCCCGCATGGTCAACGGCCTGCTGGCCGAAGGCGGCCTCGTGCGGCGCGAACTCACGCCGGGCGAGGTCCGCGAGGTCGAGCCGGCGCTGCACGGCGACTTCGTCGGCGGCTTCCTGACCGACAGCGACAGCTCGGGCGACATCCACAAGTTCACCATGGGCCTCGCGCGCGCCTGCGCCCGCCGCGGCGCCGAGCTGCGCTTCGGGACCGAGGTCGAGGCGGTGGCCGCGGCCGACGGCGGCGCGCGGATCACCAGCGGCGGCCGCGACGAGGCCTTCGCCGGCGTGGTGATCTCCGCCGGGGTGCGCAGCCGCGAGCTTGGCCGCGCCCTCGGCGACCGGGTGAACGTCTACCCGGTCAAGGGTTATTCGATCACCGTCAATCTCGAGGACGCGGCGAGCCGGGCGGCGGCGCCCTGGGTCAGCCTGCTCGACGACCGCGCCAAGATCGTCGCCAGCCGCTTCGGCGCCGACCGTTTCCGCATCGCCGGCACCGCCGAGTTCAACGGCGCCAACCACGACATCCGCGCCGACCGCATCCGGCCGCTGACCGAGTGGTGCGAGCGGCACTTC
>CAYTMB010000635.1:0-1586 GCA_964438465.1 uncultured Rhodovulum sp.
ACAGGATCGTGGTGCCGCCGAGCCCGACCAGCAGGTCCGAGGCCACCCCGAGCGCGGGGTTGGCGGTGATGCCGGAATAGCCGTCCGAGCCGCCGCACTGCAGCCCCACCACCAGCGCCGAGGCCGGCGCGGGCGCGCGCGTGACCCGATTCGCGACCGCGGCCATCTCCTCGAGCATGGCCACGCCCTTCTCGATGGTGCGCCGCGTGCCGCCGGTCTGCTGGATCGTCATGTAACGGAAGTTGCCGTCCGCCCGCATCCGCCCGGCCCCGATCAGATCCGGGATCTGCATCACCTCGCAGCCGAGGCCCACCAGCAGGATGCCGCCGAAGTTGGGGTTGCGCGCATAGCCCTTGAGCGTGCGGAACAGCGTGTCGTAGCCCTCGTCGTCCCCCGCCATGCCGCAGCCGGTGCCGTGCACGATCGGCACGACGCCGTCGACGTTCTCCATCCCGGCCAGCCAGTCGCTGCGCTCGGCCGCCTCGGCGATGAAGCGCGCGACGCTGCCCGAGCAGTTCACGCTCGTCAGCACGCCGAGGTAGTTGCGGGTGCCGACCTTGCCGTCCGACCGGTGGTAGCCCATGAACTCGCGCGCCGCCGCCGGCGCGGCCGGCGGATTGAGGTCGGTGCCGAAGGCGTAGTTCTGGTCATGCGCCCCCATCCCGAGGTTGTGGACATGCACATGCGCGCCGGCAGGAATGTCCGCGGTCGCCTCGCCGATGATCTGGCCGTAGCGGATCACCGGCCGGCCCTTGGCGATGGCGGCGCTGGCGATCTTGTGGCCCTGCGGCGCCGGCTCGCGCAGCGGCGCGTCCAGCCCCTCGGGCAGCGCGCCCGCCGGCAGGTCCCCGAGCGCCACCACGACGTTGTCGTCGGGATGCAACCGGATGATGCGGGATGTCTTGTCAAGCATGGGTGTCCCCTCGGCGGCCGGCCCGAGGCGCCCGGGCCCGCACATGAACTGATATATCACTCAAACGCAGGGGAACTGCAACGCCGTTCGCTGCGACCCGTCGCGACCCGTCCCGGGCGAAAATCCCGCCGGCCGGCATTCCCGCCGGGTCGCCGCAAAACGCCCTTCGGGCGGGCCGCCCCGCGGCCCCGCCGGCCGGCGCCACGGACCACGGCGCCGTGGCGCCGCGCCCGACCGGGCGAGGTCGGTCAAACCGGCTTGTAGACCCGCGTCGCCTCGGGGTCGTCGGTCGCGAAGGGCAGCGCCATCAGCTCGGCCCAGACCTCCTCGCCGATCGGCCAGGCCGCCCATTCCAAGGTCTGCGCCGCCCGCTCGGGCTTGCTCACGCCGCAGATCGTCGCCGCGACCCGGGGATCGCGCATCGAGAACTGCAGCGCCGCGGCGCCCGGCGGCACGCCGTAGCGCGCGCAGACCGCCTCGACCGCGGCGATGGGCGCCAGCGTCTCGGGCGTCGCCTCCATGTAGACATAGCGCTTGTGGTTCGCCGAGCCCTTGGCCAGCGCCCCGGTCGCATAGGGCGCCGCGTTCAGCACCGACATGCCGCGCGCGACCGCCAGATCCATCATCGGCCCGGCGTTGCGGTTGACCAGCGTGAAGCGGTTGTGGGTGATCA
>CAYTMB010000636.1:0-1580 GCA_964438465.1 uncultured Rhodovulum sp.
GGGCGCTGATCTGCTTCGCCGGGCCGCGGGTGATCGAGCAGACCATCCGCGAGACGCTGCCCGAGGGGTTCCAGCGCGCCGAATACCTGCTCGACCACGGCATGCTCGACCGGGTGGTCGAGCGCAAGCGGCTGCGCGGCGAGCTGGCGTCGATCCTGCGGCTCTTGATGAACCAGCCGGCGCCGGTGCTCGGCGAACTGGCCGCGCCGACGCCTTCGCAGCTCGCGGCGGCCGGGATCGAGGCGGCGGCGCAACCGGGGTCATGATCCGGCCATGACGGACGCGAGCGACCGCGTCCTCGAACGCCTGACCGCGCTGCATCCAAAGGTCATCGACCTGACGCTCGGGCGGATCGAGCGGCTGCTGGCGGCGCTCGGCCATCCCGAGCGGCGGCTGCCGCCGGTGGTGCATGTGGCGGGCACCAACGGCAAGGGCTCGACCGTGGCGATGATCCGCGCCGGGCTGGAGGCCGCGGGCCGGCGGGTCCATGTCTACACCTCGCCGCATCTGGCGCGGTTCCACGAGCGGATCCGGGTCGCGGGCGCGCTGATCGACGAGGACAAGCTGATCGCGCTGCTGGAGCGCTGCGAGGCGGCGAACGGCGGCGAGGCGATCACCTTCTTCGAGATCACCACCGCCGCGGCGCTGCTGGCCTTCGCCGAGACGCCGGCGGATTTCACCCTGCTCGAGGTCGGGCTGGGCGGGCGGCTCGACGCGACCAACGTGATCGACCGGCCGGCGCTCGGGGTCATCACCCCGGTGTCGATCGACCACCAGCAGTATCTGGGCGAGACCCTCGGCGCGATCGCCTTCGAGAAGGCGGGGATCCTGAAGCGCGGCGTGCCCTGCGTGGTGGGGCCGCAGGCGGCGGCGGCCTGGGACGTGATCGTCGACCAGGCCGCGGCGGTCGGGGCGCCGCTGATCGCCGAGGGCCAGGACTGGCAGGTCTGGGAGGAGCACGGCCGGCTGGCGTTCCAGGACATGACGGGGTTGCTGGACCTGCCGCGCCCGGCGCTGATCGGGGCGCATCAGGTGGTCAACGCCGGGGCGGCGCTGGCGGCGCTGCGCGCGCTGGGGCTGGACGAGGCGGCCTGCGAGGCGGCGGTGACGCGGGCCGAATGGCCGGCGCGGATGCAGCGGCTGCGGCGCGGGCCGCTGGTCGAGGCGGCCGGGCCGGGCGCGGAGGTCTGGCTCGACGGCGGGCACAACGCCGCCGCCGGGCTGGCGGTGGCCGAGGCGCTGTCGCGGCTGCCGGAGCGGCCGCTGCATCTGGTGGCGGGGATGCTGCGCACCAAGGACATCGCCGGTTTCCTGCGGCCGCTGGCGGAGCGCGCGGCGAGCCTGCAGGGCGTGGACATCCCCGGCGAGGCGGTGACGCTGAGCGCGGCCGAGACCGTCGCGGCGGCGCAGGGCCTGGGCATCGCCGCGGCGCCGGCCGCGGATGCGCGCGACGCCGTAGCCCGGATCGTGGCCGGCGCTCCGGAGTGCCGGATCCTGATCTGCGGCTCGCTCTACCTCGCCGGGCGGGTGCTGCGCGAGAACGGCTGAGGGGGGGCTTCGGCTGATCGCCTCGGAGCTGG
>CAYTMB010000637.1:0-1576 GCA_964438465.1 uncultured Rhodovulum sp.
GGCGGTCAGCGCAGGAGGATCTCGATCGTCGGGCGCGGCGTCGTGGCGGTCTCCGGCGGCAGCTCGGGGATCGTCACCGGCGGCACGGGGCCGGTCAGGCTGCCGAGGAAGGCGACGAGCTGCGTCACTTCGGTCTCCGTGAGCGACTCGCCGAGTTGCGACTCGGCCATGATCTGCACGGCGACGCCGAGGTCCCAGACCTTGCCGGAGTGGAAATAGGGCGCGGTCACCGCGACGTTGCGCAGGGGCGCCGCGCGGAAGACGTATTCGTCGTCAATCGTCTCGGTGACGGCGAAGCGGCCCTTGTCGTCGGGCGGCAGCACCTCGGCGCCGGGCTTCTCGATCAGGCCGAACGGATAGTAGCCGTGGCCGCCGACGTTCACCCCGGAATGGCAGGCCGAGCAGCCCTTGTCGATGAAGAGCGCGAGCCCCGCCAGCTGCTCGGCGTCGAGCGCCTCGAGATCGCCGTTGAGATAGGCGTCGAAGGGGGCGGGCGTCAGCAGCGTGGCCTCGAAGGCCTCGATGGCGCGGGCCATGTTCTCGAAGGTCACCGGCTGCGCCTCGTCGGGGAAGGCGGCGGCGAACCACTCGACATAGGCGGGCATCGAGACCAGCGTCGCCTCGACGTTGGCGGGGGTGTTGGCCATCTCGACCCCGGCCTGGATCGGGCCCTGGGCCTGGGCCATCAGGTCGGCCGCGCGGCCGTCCCAGAACTGCGCCTCGTTCAGCACGGCGTTGAGCACGGTGGGCGAGTTGCGCGGCCCCTTCTGCCAGCCGTGGCCGACCGAGGTCTCCATGTTGTCGTCGCCGCCGGTGGCGAGGTTGTGGCAGGAGTTGCAGCTGAAGACGCCGGAGGCGGAGAGCCGCGGGTCGAAGAACAGCGCGCGGCCGAGCTCGATCTTCTGCGGGGTGATGCGGTTGTTCTGCACCGCCGGGACGGTGGAGGGCAGCGGCTGGAAGATCTCGCGGGCGAACTCGTTGAGCTCGTCCGCCTGGGCGGCGCCGGCGAGCAGCGCGGTCGACAGAATCAGGGCGGGCTTCAGGATCATGGCTGCCTCCGTGGCGTGGCTGACCCGTTCTGGCGGCTCCGGCGCGGGGCCGCCATGATCAAGATCAACTGAAGTTCCGGAGGCGCGGGAGGGGAGGCGGGCCCGGATTCGCCCGGGGCCGTCATCGATTCAGCGCGGGTCGGCGGCGCCGATGGCGTCAGGCGCGGTCGCGCAGCTCCTCGACGCCATCGCGGCCGGCGCAATGGGCGCAGCAATAGAAGGTTTCGTCCTTCTCCAGGCCGTGGCCGATGATGCGCACCCCGCACTGGGCGCAGGTCGGCGCCAGCTTCTGGATCGCGCATTCGAAGCTGTCGAAGACATGGGTGGCGCCGTCCTTCACCACCTCGAAGGCCTTGTCGTAGTTGTTGCCGCAGGATTCGCAGACGGGCATGGCGAGGCTCCTTGTTGCCGTGATCCCGTGGTCAACGGCGGAGGAGGGGCAAGGGTTCCACGGGCTGCGGGCCGGAGGCGACCGGCCTCACCGCTCCGGGACCAGCACCTCGCGCTTGCCGACGTGGTTGGCGGTG
>CAYTMB010000638.1:0-1576 GCA_964438465.1 uncultured Rhodovulum sp.
GGCGACATCGCCACCGCCGGGCTGATCGCCACCCGCATCGCGCAGATGTCGGGCTGGGTGTCGATGACCGCGATGGGCATCTTCTCCAACATCGGCGAGATCGAGGACGGCATCCGCACGCTGAGCCCGCCGCACGCCATCACCGACGCGCCCGAGGCCACGGCGCCGGGGGCGGCGCGCGGCGCGGTTTCCTTCGACCATGTCCGCTTCGGCTACGGCCGCCCGCAGGCGGCGCTGCAGGACTTCGACCTGCATGTGCGCCCGGGCGAGCGGGTCGCGCTGGTCGGCCGCTCGGGCGCCGGCAAGACCACCGCGGTGTCGCTGCTGCTGCGGCTCTACGAGGTCGAGGGCGGGCGCATCACGCTCGACGGCGTCGACATCCGCGACATGACCCAGGACGCGCTGCGCGCCCAGATCGGCATGGTCCGGCAGGAGACCGCGATGTTCAACCGCTCGGCGCTGGCGAACATCCGCTACGGCCGGCGCGAGGCCACCGACGCCGAGGTCTTCGCCGCCGCCGAGCGCGCCGAGGCGCATGAGTTCATCCTGTCCTTGCGCGACTTCAGGGGCCGCGAGGGCTACAAGGCGCACCTGGGCGAGCGCGGGGTCAAGCTCTCCGGCGGCCAGCGCCAGCGCATCGCCCTTGCCCGGGTGATCCTGAAGAACGCGCCGGTGCTGGTGCTCGACGAGGCGACCAGCGCGCTCGACTCCGAGGTCGAGGCCGCGATCCAGGACACGCTCGACACGGTGATGGAGGGCAAGACCGTGATCGCCATCGCGCACCGTCTCTCGACCATCGCCCGGATGGACCGGATCGTGGTGCTCGACCAGGGCCGCATCGTCGAGGAGGGCTCCCACGAGGTCCTGCTCGAGCGCGGCGGCCTCTACGCCCGGTTCTGGAGCCGCCAGTCCGGCGGCTTCATCGACCTCGCGGCGGAATGATCCGGCTCGACCGCGCGCTGGTCGCGCGCGGCCTCGCCGCCTCCCGCGCCCGCGCCCAGGCGCTGGTGGCGGCCGGGGCGGTGCTGGTCGACGGCGCGCCGGCGGCGAAGCCGTCGCAGCCGGTCGGCGCCGCCGCGACGCTGGCGCTGACCGGCGATCCGAACCCCTATGTCTCGCGCGCGGCGCTCAAGCTCGTCCATGCGCTCGACGAATTCGCGCTGTCGCCCGCGGGCGCCGTGGCGCTCGATCTCGGCGCCTCGACCGGGGGCTTCACGCAGGTGCTGCTGCAACGCGGCGCGGCGCAGGTCTGGGCCCTCGACGTCGGCCACGGCCAGCTCGCGCCGGAGCTGCGCGCCGATCCCCGGGTCCGGGTCATCGAGGGCCTGAACGCCCGCGACCTGAGCGCGGACCATGTCCCCGCCCCGGACTGGATCACCGCCGATCTCTCCTTCATCGCGCTGGAGAAGGCGCTGCCCGCCGCCCTCGCCCTCGCCCGCCCCGGCGCCACGCTGATCGCGCTGATCAAGCCGCAGTTCGAGGTCGGTCCCGCCCTGGTCGGCAAGGGCGGCGTCGTGCGCGATCCCGCGGCCCGCGAGGCCGCCCGCAACGCGGTCCGCGACTTCCTCGCCGCCGC
>CAYTMB010000639.1:0-1571 GCA_964438465.1 uncultured Rhodovulum sp.
CGGCGCGCGGGTGTTCGCCTCGCCGCTGGCGCGGCGGATCGCGAAGGAGAAGGGGCTGGACCTCGGCGCCGTGAAGGGCTCCGGCCCGCACGGGCGCATCGTCAAGGCCGATGTCGAGGCGGCGAAGCCGGGGGCTGCGCCCGCAGCCGCCCCGGCGGCGGCGGCCCCTGCCCCGGCGGCGGCCACCGCGCCGGCCGGCCCGGACGCCGAGGCGGTGAAGAAGGTCTACGCCGACCGGGCCTTCGAGGAGGTCAAGCTCGACGGGATGCGCAAGATCATCGCGGCGCGGCTGACCGAGGCGAAGTCGACGATCCCGCATTTCTACCTGCGCCGGGACATCGAGCTCGACGCGCTGATGAAGTTCCGCGGCCAGCTCAACAAGGAGCTGGAGGGCCGCGGGGTGAAGCTCAGCGTCAACGACTTCATCATCAAGGCCTGCGCGCTGGCGCTGCAGGCGGCGCCCGACTGCAACGCGGTCTGGGCCGGCGACCGGGTGCTGCGGTTCAAGGCCTCCGACGTGGCGGTGGCGGTGGCGATCGAGGGCGGGCTGTTCACGCCGGTGCTGCGCGACGCCGACAAGAAGACGCTGTCGGCGCTGTCGGCCGAGATGAAGGACCTCGCCGCGCGGGCGCGGGCGCGCAAGCTGGCGCCGCAGGAATATCAGGGCGGCAGCTTCGCGATCTCGAACCTCGGGATGATGGGGATCGAGAACTTCGACGCGGTGATCAACCCGCCGCACGCCTCGATCCTCGCGGTCGGGGCCGGGGTGCAGAAGCCGGTGGTCAAGGCCGGCGAGATCGTCGTCGCCACGGTGATGTCGGTGACGCTGTCAGTCGATCACCGGGTCATCGACGGCGCGCTGGGCGCGGAGTTCCTGGCCGCGGTCAAGGCCAACCTGGAGAACCCGCTCGGGATGCTGGCCTGACGCGCCCGGCCCGCGGGGGGAGCGCCGTCCTCGGGGGCCTGAAGGCCCCGCTCGGACGGCGCTGGGCGGGCGGCCGCCTTTGCGGCCTCCCTCCGGCGGAAGCGGCCGCAAGCGGCCGCTGAGTCATTTTTTTCTCCCCGCCTGTTGGCGGGGACCCCTCGTCTGCTCGATAGATTTCAAACCTATATGAAATCCCTTGTCGGCTGGACTCGGGGCGGGCCGACCTCTCCGGTTGGGAGACGGCGACGCCGGCGCCGGCCTCGCAACGCGCCGCGGGCGTCCGCGTCGAGCGGCGCGACGCCGACGCGGCGCTTCCGCCGCCCGGCGGGGGCGGCCTTCAGGCCGACCCCGCCGGGCGGCAGGCCGGGTCAGGCGGCCTTGACGGCGGCGGCGCGGACGTCGTCGCCGACATGGCCTTCGTACTGCGCGAAGTTGTCGGCGAACATGCCGACCAGCCGCGCGGCCTGGGCGTCGTAGGCGGCCGGGTCGGACCAGGTCGCCCGCGGGTCGAGCAGCCCAGGATCGACGCCGGGGACGGCGACCGGAACCTCGAAGCCGAAATTCGGGTCGCGGCGGAAGCCGGCGCCGTTCAGCGAGCCGTCGAGCGCCGCGGTCAGCAGCGCCCGGGTCGCGGCGATCGGCATCC
>CAYTMB010000640.1:0-1570 GCA_964438465.1 uncultured Rhodovulum sp.
AACCTGCTCTGGGACCGCTTCGCCTACGCCTTCGGCGCCGCGCGCTGGGGCGACCCGGCCGCGCCGGTCAGGATCGCCCCGGACTGGACCGGACCGCCGCCGCCGCTCCCTGACGCGCGGGTCGTCGAGCGCGCCGGCTGCGACCTCGCGCCGCTCGACCCGGCCGCGCCCGCGACCGAGGACCGGCTGCTGTCCTTCGTCTGGGCCGACCAGCCGGAGCGGCTGGCGCGCACCCGCGCGGCGCTCGCGCTCGCCCGCGCCGAGGGAATGCGGGTGGCGAAGGCCGACGCCGGCGACTGGGTCGCCGCGCGCCTCGCCGAGCCCCGCCCCGGCCGCGCGCATGTCGTGGCGCATTCGATCATGTGGCAATACCTGCCGGAGACGACGCGCGACCGCATCGAGGGCGCGATAGCCGAGGCCGGCGCCCGGGCGACGCCCGACGCGCCGGTCGCCTGGCTGCGGCTGGAGGGCGACGGCGCCGAACCGGGCGGCGCGGTCACCCTCGACCTCTGGCCGGGCGGGACGCGCCGCCTGCTCGCCCGCGCCGACTACCACGGCCGCTGGGTGGACTGGCGCGGCCCCTGAGCCGCGGTCAGGTCCGCAGGTCGCTCCAGGGCGCGGTCTCGGCCATCTCGATGGTGGTGAAGCCCCTCTCGCCGACGCAGGGCCCGAAGATCGCGAGGATCCGGGCGGGCGCGTCGTCCACCGTGAAGGTCGCATGCACCACGCCCGCGGGCACGAAGGCGGAATCCCCCGGCCCGAGCACGCGCATCTCGCGGTCCACCCATTGCTCGATCCGCCCGGAGACGACGTAGAGCACCTCCTCCTGTTCGGGGTGCTGGTGGAAGGCGTGGCCCTTGCCGGGCTCGAAGGTCACGTCGAGGATGGTGAGCTGGCGCGCCCCGGTGGCGTCGGGCCCGCAGACCTCGCGGCTCATGCCCCAGTCCAGCCGGTCGCCCGGACTGTCCGCCGCCATCCGGAACCCGCCTGTCTGCGCCGCTGCGTCCATGTCCATCTCCCGCTTCGCCGCCGGCACTGTCCGACAGGCCGGTTCGAAGATCAAGCGACCGGGCCGGCCGGTTCAGCCCTCGGGGTCGATCCTGAGGCCGCCGACCCGGCCGAGCGCCACCGCCGCGACCGAGGCCGCGGTCAGCGCCGAGGTGCGCGGGTTCGCCGGGTCGGGCAGGCCCTCCAGCCGCAGCTCCAGCAGGCCGGTGGCGCCCTCGGCGCGGATCTCGTGGACGTTGCGCCGCACGCCCGGGTCGGCGAGCAGGGTGACCGCGGTGTCGGCGAAACCCAGCCCCGCCAGCGCCAGCGTCGCCGCGACATTGGCGTTCTTCGGCCACAGCCGCGCCGCGGCGCCGGCGTCGCCGGCGAACACCACCCGCAGCGGCGCGCCGGGGGCGTCGCCCCAGGCTTCGGGCGGCTTGCGGCCGACATAGGCGACGCTGTCGAGCCCGGCGAGGCGCATCGCCGCCAGCGCGTCGAGCCCGCCGATGGCGCCGGCGGGGACGCTCAGCGTCGCGCCGGACCGCCGGGCGGCGGCGCGCAGCGCCGCGGCGGCCTCCGG
>CAYTMB010000641.1:0-1562 GCA_964438465.1 uncultured Rhodovulum sp.
CGGATCGCGCGGGGCGGCGCCCCGCTGATGCGATCCGGGGCGCTCGTTTTTCGAACGGGGGGCGCCCCGAGGCGATCAGGCGGCGTTCGTACGGGCGGCGGCGCGCCAGTCGGCCAGAACCTCGCCGGCGGTGCGGAACTGCGTGGCCGGATCGGTGGCGTACCAGGTCTCGTAATACTTCAGCCCGCCGTCATGGCCCTCCTGGCTCAGCGCCTGCAGGCAGTCGGTCACCCAGACGAGGTTGAAGCCGCGCTGGAAGGCGTCGCCGGAGGTGTGCCGGCAGCAGCAGTCGGTGTGCAGCCCGGTGATGTAGAGGGTGTCGATCCCCCGCGCGCGCAGCACGCTCTCCATGTTGGTGCACTGGAAGCCGCTGTAGGTGGTCTTGGGGAAGTTGAGATCGCCGGGCTGGACCGCGAGCTCGGGGATGATCTCGGCCCAGCGGGTGCCCTTCATCGAATGCGGCGGCCATTTCTTCATCTCCAGATCCTCGGGCGTGTGCTCGTCGGAGGAATAGAGCACGGTCGCCCCGAGGGTGCGGGCGCCCTCGATCAGCGCCTTGAGCGGCGCGACGATGGCGCGGGCCCGCGCCTGGTAGTCGGGGCCGCCGGCGTCGGCGATGAAACCGCCGGCCTCGACGAAGTCGCGCGCGACGTCGACGAGGATCACGGCGCTGCGCTTGGGATCGGTCATGGGGGCACCTTCGGTCTGGGGAGCGGACATGCTCGCTGCGCGTCCGGTTCTCCCAGCCGGGGCGGCGGTTGTCGAGCGGTCAAACGCCCCCGGACGGCGGGACAGCCTCGGGGTTTGCATCGCGACGCGGTAGCGCCTAAATGGAGCCTCGGTTCTCACCCTCAGGAGCATCGCCTTGGAAGGCCTGACCCCCAGCCGCCTCAACCGGGACGGCATCAGGATCCACGAGCCCGCCGATTTCGACGGGATGCGCGCGGCCGGCCGGCTGGTGGCGGAGATCCTCGACCGCATCGCGGCCGAGGTGGCGCCCGGGGTCGAGACCCGCGCGCTCGACGCGATGATCCACGACATGATCCGCGCCGCCGGCGCGGTTTCGGCGACGGTCGGGTACAAGGGCTATCGCCACGCCTCGTGCATCTCGATCAACCATGTCGTCTGCCACGGCATCCCGGGCAGCCCGATCCCCACCGGCAAGAACGAGCGCAAGCGCACGAACGACGTCCTGCTCGACGGCGACATCCTCAATATCGACGTGACGGTGATCCTGGACGGCTGGTACGGCGACAGCTCGCGCATGTATCTCGCCGGCGCGCCGAAGCCCTATGCGGCGCGCCTGATCGACATCACCCATGACGCGCTGATGAAGGGCATCGAGCAGGTCCGCCCGGGCGCCACCTTCGGCGACATCGGCGCCGCGATCCAGCGCCTCGCCGAGGGCCAGCGCTGCTCGGTGGTGCGCGACTTCTGCGGCCACGGGCTGGGACGGGTGTTCCATGCGGCGCCGAACGTGCTGCACTACGGGCGCTGGGGCTCGGGTCCGGTGCTGGAGCCGGGCATGTTCTTCACCATCGAGCCGATGATCAACCTCGGCC
>CAYTMB010000642.1:0-1558 GCA_964438465.1 uncultured Rhodovulum sp.
TCGACGTCGGCGACTACCGCACCTTCTTCAAGCTCACCCCGCCGCTGCGCTCCGAAGACGACCGCATGGCGATGGTGGAGGCGCTCGGCGACGGCCTGATCGACATCGTCGGCTCGTTCCACACCCCACAGGACGAAGAGGAAAAACGCCTGCCCTTCGAGGAGGCCGCCTCCGGCGCCGTCGGGCTCGAGACCCTGCTGCCCGCCGCGATGCAGCTCCACCACGCCGGCCTCACGCTGCCGCTGCTGTGGCGGGCGCTCAGCCTCAACCCCGCCCGGCTGCTCGGCCTGCCCGCGGGACGGCTCGCCCTCGGCGCCCCGGCCGACCTCGTGCTGTTCGACCCCGGCGCGCCCTTCGTGCTCGACCGCGCCATGCTGCGCTCGAAGTCGAAGAACACCCCCTACGACCTGCGCCGGATGCAGGGCCGGGTGCGGCGCACCTGGGTCGCCGGGCGCGAGGTCTTCGCCCGCGAGGCGTCATGACCTACGGCCTCGTCGCCCTCCTCGCCTACCTGCTCGGCTCGATCCCGTTCGGGGTGCTGATCACCCGCGCGCTCGGCCTCGGCGACCTGCGCGGCATCGGCTCGGGCAACATCGGCGCGACCAACGTGCTGCGCACCGGCAACAAGGGCGCCGCCGCGGCAACGCTGGTCCTCGACGCGCTGAAGGGCGCGGCGGCGGTGCTGATCGCCCGCGCCTTCGCCGGCGAGACCGCGGCGCTGCTGGCGGGTTTCGCGGCCTTTCTCGGGCACCTGTTTCCGGTCTGGCTGGGCTTCCGCGGCGGCAAGGGGGTCGCGACCTTCCTCGGCGTGCTGCTGGCGCTGGCCTGGCCGGTGGGGCTGATCGCCTGCGCCACCTGGGCGCTGACCGCGGCCGCCTCAAGGATCTCGTCGCTGGCCGCGCTGGTCGCGGCCGTCACCGCGCCGATCTGGCTGGCGCTGCTGGGGCCGCCCGGATCGGTCTGGGTCGGGCTCGGGATGGCGGCGCTGGTGGCGCTGCGCCACCGCGCCAACATCGCCCGGCTGCGGGCCGGAACCGAACCGCGCATCGGCGCCGGACGCTGAGGCCCCCGGCGTCGAAGCTGCGGCCGTTCAGTGCTTCAGCTTGGCGCAGACCGTCCCCAGGCGGTCCTGCAGGCCGGGGTGACGCCGGGCGAGGCGTTCTTCGGCCAGCGTGCGCGCGCCTTCCACGCTGAGGCGCAGCTCGGCGAGGAAACACGCCTCGTCGAGCGCCTCCTCCTCGGGCGCGGATCGGCCGCGACGCGGTGCGGCCTTGGTCTCGGTCGTGCGGGACATCACCCTGTCTCTCCTTGGGGGCTGGTTTCGTGCACCCTGCGCCCCCGCATGTTACGCCATCGTTAGCCGCGCGTGACATCGCGGTGATAAAACGAGGTTAATGCGCGTTTGGCGCCACACCCCGCACATGCAGGCCTTCGCCCGAGCGACGCCGGAAGACATCCATGTCCGTCGAAATCGCCGAAGCCGCCGCCGTCGCCTTCGACGGCCACCGCTGCATCCACGCGCGGCGCTGCCTAACGGGCGCGCCGGCCGCGTTCAAGG
>CAYTMB010000643.1:0-1556 GCA_964438465.1 uncultured Rhodovulum sp.
AGAGATAGCGCGCGCCGTCCGGCGTCTCGGCGAGCTGGCGCAGCATCTGGCCCGGCGTCTCGAAGGCGGCGTGCACGTTCCACAGCGGGCAGGCGCCGCCGAACCGGGCGAACTGCAGCCGGGTGGCGGAGTGCCGCTTGGTGATGGTGCCCGCCCGGTCCACGCAGACGAAGAAGAACGGCACGCCCCTGGCCCCGACGCGCTGCAGCGTCGAAAGCCGCTGGGCGACCTGTTCGATCGAGGCGTCGAAGGCGCGCGCCAGGGCTTCGAGGTCGTGGCGCAGCACCCGGGCGCGTTCGAGAAACCGGCCGTAGGGCAGCAGCGCGGCGCCGGCGAAGTAGTTCGCCAGCCCGACCTTGGCGATGGCGCGCGAGGCGTCGCCGCGAAAACGCGCGAGGTCCAGCGTCGCTTCGAGCAGGTCGTCGTGTTCGAGCAGCGCGATCTGGTGCAGGATCTGGAAGCTCTGCGTCGCCGGTGCGGCATGCGCGGCCAGCGCGAGGCGCCGGGTCGCCGGGTCGAAGCGCCGCAGCGGGCCGTCCGGCAGGAGGTCGACGCCGACGCCGTGCTGCGCCGCCAGCCAGTCGGAGAGCGCCGCGCGGCGGCGCTCCGGCGGGATCGGCGCGGCGAAACGTTCGGCCGCCCGGTCGATCGCGTCGATGTAGTTGTCGCAGTAGTGGAAGAAGTCGCGCACCTCCTCCCAGGGCAGCGGCTGGAGCGCGCCGTCCTCGCGCCCCAGCGCCTCGTTGAGCTGGGCGAGCCGCTCCTGGCTGCGGCGGTGCGCGTGGTGCAGCGTCAGGATGGCGCGGCCGAGGTTCGGCGCGTTCGAGGCGACGAGCTGGAGGTCGGCGACCGGCGGCGCGGTCTGGCCGAACACCGGATCGGCCAGCGCCTCGCGCAGGTCGGCGACCATGCGCTCGGCCGAGCCGGCGGCGAGCTCGGTGACGTTGAGGCCGAACTCCTGCGCCAGCGCCAGCACCACCCGCGCCGACAGCGGGCGATGGTTGTTCTCCATCTGGTTGAGATAGGACAAGGACACGCCGAGCTTGGCGGCGTAGTCGGCCTGGGTCAGGCCGAGCCGGGTGCGGAATTCGCGCAGCTTGACGCCGGCGTAGAGCTTGGGGGAGGTGGCCATCTTTGCAACTTTGCAAATCGCAGGTGAGATTTGCAACCGGATTTGCAAATCCGCCGAAGTTTGCTTGTGGCGGCGCCCGGCTTGGCGCTAGGATCCGCCGCATCGCGACAGGCGCCGCCCGGGGAGGGACGATGGACCAGATCCTCAAGCAACTCGAGGACCGCCGGGCCGAGGCCCGGCTCGGGGGGGGCGCGCGGCGGGTCCAGGCGCAGCACGCCAAGGGCAAGCTGACCGCCCGCGAGCGCCTCGAGATCCTGCTCGACGAGGGCAGCTTCGAGGAGTTCGACATGTTCGTGGCGCATCGCTGCGTCGAGTTCGGCATGGGCGAGACCTCGCATCCCGGCGACGGAGTGGTCACCGGCTGGGGCACGATCAACGGCCGGCTGGTCTATGCCTTCAGCCAGGACTTCACGGTGTTCGGCGG
>CAYTMB010000644.1:0-1555 GCA_964438465.1 uncultured Rhodovulum sp.
CCGGCGTCGGCGGCGATCGAGGACAGCACGCCGACCATGACGATCATGAAGGTGAAGATCGAGCGCGGCGCGATGGCGACGAGCTTGCGCACCAGCGTGGCGATCATGCCGGATTCCTCGGCCAGCCCGACGCCGATCATCGCGACGAGGATCACGCCGACGCCGGTGAAGCCGAGGAAGTTCGCCACCGGCGAGGTCAGCATGAAACGGATGCCGTCGGCCGACAGCAGGCTGCGCACGGCGGTGGTCTGCTCGACGATGTCGCCCAGCGCCATGTCGTAGGCATCGTAGGTGACCGTCGCGCCCAGCAGGCTGAACACCACCGACAGCACGATGACGGCGCCGATCAGGATGAAGAAGATGATCGCGGGATGCGGCACCATGTTGCCGACGCGCTCGACCGTGGCGAGAAACCCGCCCGGGGCGGCTTTTGGGGGTGTGTCAGCCAAGATTTCCTCCCGGTTTCCGGCGCGTTTCTCCGCCGCGCCGGCGGTCGTCGCGGAAAGACCAACCTGCCAACCGAGGATTGCGGCGCTTCCGGACAAGACATCTTTGAGTTGGTCCTGCTGCCCGCGCAAGAGAAATTCGCCGCCCGGCGCACCGCCGCCCCGCGCCGCGGCTCCGGTCGCGGGCGAGGCCGGCCGCGTCGCCCCCCGTCGCGGACCGGCGCCGGGGATCCGCCGGTCGCCGGACCTGTCCGCTGGCGGCCGGGTGCGGCGCACGCAGTCACCGCGGCCTGTGGGTAACTCACGGGTGTTCGAATTTTTCCAATAATATCATATGGATAACTTCGGTCCCAACGTGGGACGCCTGCGCGCCCTGCGCGACCCGCCGCCTCGGCGGACCGGGGCCGGCCCTGTCAGTTGTCGTTGATGTCCCGGTCGATCCGGCGCGTCCGGCCCTGCTGGGGCCCGAGCGCCGCGCGCAGGCCCGCCCAGGCCGCCAGCGAGAGCGCCGCGAACATCAGCAGTTGCAGCGCCAGAGACCCGGCGACGATGGCGGCCAGCGGCCCGCCGACCCAGAGCAGCAGGCCCACCGCCGCCGCGCCGAGCGCAAAGCCGAGAAACACCCAGGCCGGAACCATGACTTCGAGCGCCGCGAGGACCAGTCCGGCGACCACCCAGATCCACCAGCTCACGACTTGCCCCGCAGCATTCCGAACGCGTCGCGGAACGCGTCCACCGCATCGGCCGGCAGCAGCACCATGCGGTTTCCGGCGCCCTTGCCCACCTCGGTCAGCGCCTCGACCTGCTTGAGCGCCACCTGGTATTGCGCCGCCGCCAGGCCGCCGCCCGCGATCGCCGCCGCCACCACGCCGGTGGCGTAGGCGTCGGCGTCCGCCGCGATCCGCCGCGCCTTGGCCGCCTGCTCGGCGGCGTAGAGCTCGCCGTCCGCGGCCAGCTCCACCGCGCGCTTGCGACCCTCGGCCTCGGTGACATGCGCGCGGCGCGCCCGCTCGGCGTTCAGCTGCTGCAGCATCGCCGCCCGGGTCGCCTCGTCGAGGTTGACGTCGAGGATCTCGACCCGCGTGACCTCGATCCCCCAGTCGTCGACG
>CAYTMB010000645.1:0-1553 GCA_964438465.1 uncultured Rhodovulum sp.
CTCGACCGCGCGACGCGTCCCAGCGGGGCTGGCCGGCGCACCGATCCCGACGACGTTGCGAGCGCCAGCGGGCGCATCCCGTCCGGCCCGCGCACCCGCGCTGGCGAGCTCCGGGCCGGGCAGACGCCGCCGGGCCCGGAGGGACGGCGCCATGCCGATCTCTTCGCCAGGGCGCCCTCCGGGCCGCAGGACCAGCTGCCGCCGGGCGAGTTCCTCAGGCTGCTGAGCCAGGGCCTGCACGATCCGCGGCTGATCCAAAACAACCAGCGCGAAGATGGCGGCTCGCTCGGCGGGTTCGAGGTGCCGATGCAGCTGGTCCGCGCGATCGTCGACGCCGCGCTTGGCGGCGAGACGGTTCGGCCCCGCGCGACCGTGTTCCCGATGGCGTCAAACCAGCTCACCCTGCCGCTCGCCAACGCCTACGACCGCTCCAGCAGCGTCGCCGGCATTCGCTCGGAGTGGGTTCCGGAGGGCGGGTCCATCAGCGTGCAAACGGCGCTGCTGACCCAGGTGACGCTCAAGGCGCACAAGCTGGCGTCGCTCATCGCTCTTTCGAACGAGGTCATCAGCGACTCGCTCAGCTCCGGGCAGATATTCGCGGATATTATGGGCGCGGCGCTCGGCTACGACCTCGATCAGGTCTACCTGGTCGGCGACGGCGTAGGAAAGCCGCAGGGCATCCTGAACGCGCCCAGCGGCATCGTTGTGGATGGCGAGAACGACCAGGAAGCGGACACGGTCATCTACTCGAACGTGACCGAGATGTGGTCGCGGTTGCACCCCGCGTGCAAGACCAACGCCGCATGGTGGTGCTCGCCGAGCGTCGAGCGCCAGCTCCTGCACATGGCGTTCCAGGCGCCGAGCGCGGACCTGCACACGCCGATCTTCACTGTGTCCGGGGCCGCTTCCTCGCCGACCCTCGCGCTCTTCGGTCGCCCGCTGATCGTGACCGAGCATCTGCCGCCCGTTGGCGATCAGGGCGACCTTCTGCTGGCCGACGCGTCCAAGTACGCGGTGGGCATCAGAGGTGGGATGCAGTTGGACCGTTCGATGCACGCCCGCTTCCAGACCGACGAAACTGTGTTCAGGCTCACCTTCCGGACCGACGCCGTGGCGCTCTGGCCGTGGCCCGTCACGCCGCGCGGGGGCGGCGACACGCTCAGCTGGGCGGTGACCCTCGGCCCGCGCATCGGCTCGGCGTAGCCCGGCACGGGCGCAGCGCCACGCCGGTGCGTCCACACCGGCCCAGCGCGGCCACCGCCGATCGACTCCACGGCGGTGGCCGCGCACCACACAGAGGCGACGACATGCTTGACCTCGACGCGCTCATCGACTTCACCCCCGACCTGGTAGACGGGCGCGTTGTCGTGGTCCGCGCCCGTAACGAGGACGGTAGCCTGGCGTTTGCACCGCTCGTCGTGCTGCCGGTGAGGATCGCCGAAGCCGAGTTCGATAAGATGGGTTGGGCCTTCGCCGCCTGGCCGCACCGGCACGGGCTGCGCTGGCAGGTGAAGCGGTGATGCGAGCCGAGGCCAAAGGGTGGGTCGGATCTC
>CAYTMB010000646.1:0-1550 GCA_964438465.1 uncultured Rhodovulum sp.
TCCGAGAAGCCGGCCCCCGCGAACACGATCGCGCGCAGCGGCCCGACGAAATGCCCGATCAGCACCGCGGCCGAGCCCCAGCGCGCGAAGGCGTCGCTGCTGCGCTGCACCAGCTGCGGGTCGCGGTTCAGCGGCCACATCTGCGCGATCGCCGGGCCGTAGCGCCGGCCGAGCCAGAACGAGAAGGTCGAGCCGACCAGCGCGCCCGCCGCCGCCGCCACGAACAGCGGCATGAAGGTCAGCGCCCCGGAGGCGACCAGCGCGCCGATGCCGATCAGCAGCGCGGTGGAGGGGATCAGGATCGAGACGAAGGCGATGGTCTCGCCCAGCGCGAGCAGGAAAACCAGCGTCGGCGCCCAGTCGCGGTTGGCCGCGACAAAATCGATGACCGGCGTCAGATACGCTTCCATGAACCCTCGCTACGCAACACGGACCAAGGAATGCGTCGCGAAAGCCCGCGCCGCAAGGCCAAAGTCGCGTGCCGCGCGCGCTCATCGCCGCAGGGCCGCGTCGATGTCGATCGCCGCGTCGCGGCCTTCGGCGACCGCGGTCACGGTCAGGTCGGCGCCGCCGAGCGCGCAGTCGCCGCCGGCCCAGACCCCGGGCAGCGAGCTGCGCCCGGGGCCTTCGACGCGGATCTTGCCGCCTTCCACCGCGAGGGCTTCGGGGACGCCGTCCAGGGTCTGGCCGATCGCCTTGAACAGCTGGTCGGCGGGCAGCGTGAAGGTCTCGCCGGTCGGCTCGAGCCCCGCGGCGCCGGCGCGCATGTAGGCGAACTCGACCTCCGATACGGCGCCGCTTCCGCGCAGCGCGACCGGGGCGGCCTCGGTGACGATGCGCACGCCGTTGTTCAGCGCATGTTCCTGCTCGTAGGCGCTGGCGCTCATCCGCTCGCGGCCGCGGCGGTAGACGATGGTCACCTCCTCGGCCCCGAGCAGGCGCGACTGCACCGCGGCGTCGACCGCGGTCATGCCGCCGCCGACCACCACCACGCGGCGGCCGACCGGCAGGGCGGCGAGATCGGTGGCCTGGCGCAGCTCGGCGATGAAATCGACCGCGGGGCGCACGCCGTCGCGCGCCTCGCCGTCGAGCCCGAGCGCGTTGACGCCGCCGAGGCCGACGCCGAGGAACACCGCGTCGTGACCGGCGCGCAGGCCGTCGAGCGTCAGGTCGCGGCCCAGCGCGCGGCCGTATTCCACGGCGATGCCGCCGATCCCGAGCAGCCAGTCGAGTTCGGCCTGGGCGAAGCCGCCGGCGGCCTTGTAGGCGGCGATGCCGTATTCGTTCAGCCCGCCGCCCTTGGGCCGGGCGTCGTAGAGGGTGACGTCGTGGCCGAGCATCGCGAGGCGGTGGGCGCAGGCGAGACCGGCCGGGCCGGCGCCGACCACGGCCACGCGCTTGCCGCTGGCGGCGGCGCGCGCGAAGGGCTGGCCGCCCTGCGCCATCAGCCGGTCGGTGGCGTAGCGCTGCAGCCGGCCGATCTCGACCGGCCTGCCCTCGGCCGCCTCGCGCACGCAGGCCTCCTCGCACAGGGTCTCGGTCGGGCAGAC
>CAYTMB010000647.1:0-1550 GCA_964438465.1 uncultured Rhodovulum sp.
AAAGCGCGCGTTCCAAGCCTGCCTCGACGCCGTCGCCCGCCGGCTGCGGCGCAGCCCCGCGCCCGCCGCCGCGGCCCCGCCCGAGCCCTGTCGGCCGAAGAACCTGCTGTTCCTCGGCGGCTCGAACACCATGATGGCGCCCGGCTACGCCGACGCGACGGTCGCCTGCCTGACCGCGCGCTACGGCCCGCTCGGCCGCGTCGCCAACCTCGCGGTCGGCGCCAACACCGTCATCCACGGGCTGATGCTCGCCAAGGCCGCCGCCGACCTGTCCGACTACGACCTCGTCATCGTCGAATACGGCGTCAACGACATCCGGCTCTCCGCCGACGACGCCATGTCCACCTGGCGCGCCGGCGCCGAGGGGCTGATCCGCTACCTGCTCGCGGACCGCCCCGACCGCCGCATCCTGTTCGCCCAGTTCAACCGCCGCGCGATGAAGCCCTATCACTTCCGCCCCGGCCGCGAGCTGCGCGGCCTCGTCGCCCACTACGGCCGCACCCACGGCGTCGCCGCGCTCGACCTCGACGGCCTGTTCCGCCGCACGCTGTTCCGCGACGCCGCCGCCTTCGCCGCGCTCTACGCCGACGACGCGCATTTCAGGCGGCCGGAGATCAGCGCCTTCGTCGGCGCGCTGGTCGCCGCCGAGGTCGCCGCAGCGCCCGCGCCCCGCGCGCCGGCGCGGCTGCCCGACCCGGTCCATCCCTGGCACTTCCAGCACGCGCGGCTCGTTGACCTCGCGCCCGACCGCGCCACGGCGCCGCCGCTGTTTCGCAACTCCCGCTTCGCGCTGCCCGCCCGGCGCGTCCCCGTCGGCGAGGACATCCGCCTCGACCTGCCCGGCGCGCTGATCGGCCTCGAATTCGTCTCGACCCCCGCCGCCGCCACCCTGCGCGCGACCGAGGGCGACGCCGCCCCCGTCGCGATGCACACCCGCCACAAGACCGCCGGCGCGCGCTATCCGTTCCTGCTCCAGTCCGCGCCGATGGCCTGGAAACAATGGGACGACCCCCGCCCACCGCGCGCCCCGCCCGCTCCGCCTCGAATCGCTGCCCGACGCGCCGCCCGACCAGTTCCGCAGCCGCACCCGGCTGATGCTCCCGGCCGACCGGCCCGACGCGCTCTACCTGTCGCGGGCGCTCTGCGTCGGCTGACCGCCCGCCGCGCACGCAGGATCCCGGCCTGTGGATAACTCGGCCGTTAATGCTTTAAGTCAATGATATCAACAGGGTGATCTGCGTAACAACATGATACGCTGCGGCGGAGGGCCCAGGGGGCGGCCCGCAATCGGGCCGCCCCCGGCGCTCAGCTGATCTTCGTCAGCAGCTCGTCCAGCGACTTCTTGGCGTCGCCGTAGAACATCCGGGTGTTCTCCTTGAAGAACAGCGGGTTCTCGATCCCCGAGTAGCCGGTGCCCTGGCCGCGCTTGGAGACGAACACCTGCTTCGCCTTCCAGACCTCCAGCACCGGCATCCCGGCGATGGGCGAGTTCGGATCCTCCTGCGCCGCCGGGTTGACGATGTCGTTCGAGCCGATGACGATGGCGACGT
>CAYTMB010000648.1:0-1548 GCA_964438465.1 uncultured Rhodovulum sp.
CCGTCGCGCAGGCAGACCCAGCGGTCGCAGACCCCGAAGATCTCGTCGAACTTGTGGCTGATGAACAGGATCGCCCGGCCCTCGGCCTTGAGGCTGGCGACCAGCCGGAACAGCTCGTCGATCTCGTGGCGCGACAGCGCGGCGGTGGGCTCGTCCATGATGACCACCCGGGCGTCGTGGCTGAGCGCGCGGGCGACCTCGACCATGTGCTTCTGCGCGACCGACAGCCGCTTCAGCGGCGCGTCCGCGTCGAAATCGGCCTCGATCCGGGTCAGCAGCGCGGCGGTGCGCGCGCGCATCCCGGACCAGTCGATCAGCCGGCCGCCGGGCATGTGGCCCATGAACACGTTCTCGGCGACGGTGAGCTCGTCGAACATCACCGTCTCCTGGTGGATCGCGGCGACGCCCGCCGCCCAGGAGTCGCGCGGGCTGGCGAAGCGGGCGGGGGCGCCCGCGACGCGGATCTCGCCCTCGTCGGGTTGATAAATGCCGGTCAGGATCTTGACGATGGTCGACTTGCCGGCGCCGTTCTCGCCGACGAGCGCGGTCACGGCGCCGGCCTCCAGCTCCAGCGACACGCGGTCGAGCGCGCGCACGCCGGGGAACTGCTTGGACAGGTCGTGGAGCGACAGTACGGGCGTCATCGGCCGGGCGCTTCGGTCTGGTGATGGGGAAGGGCGGACCCTCCGGGATCGACCCGCCCGGTCATGCCGGGCGGGCCGCGCGGGGATCAGAAGATCGCGGCGAACTCCGCGACGTTCTCCTTGTTGAAGACGAAGGGCTCGCCCATCACCGCCTCGCCGCCGGCGCCGACGGTGGTCTCGCCCTTCTTGCCCATGCCGAGCACGGCGCCCTCGGCCGGATCCGCGCCGGCGAGCAGGTCGCCCATGATCATCGTCGCGGCGTAGCCGTATTCGACCGGATTCCAGATCGCGAAGGTGTCGCAGGCGCCGGCCTCGACCGCGGCGAGCATCTCGGACGGCAGGCCGAGGCCGGTGATGTAGACCTTGCCGACCAGGCCCATGTCCATGATCGCCTTCGCGCCGGCGCGGATGCCGATGGTGGTCGGCGAGATCACGCCCCTGAGGTTCGGATGCGCCTTCACCAGCGCCTCCATCTCGCGGTAGCTCTTGTCGTCCTGGTCGTCGCCGTAGACGGTCGCCACCAGCGGCATGTTGGCGTAGCGCGGGTCCTTCCACTCCTCCTTCATCGCCTCGATCCAGGAGTTCTGGTTGGTCATGGTCGAGGAGGCCGACAGGATCGCGACCTCGCCCTCGTTGTTCAGGGTGTCGCCGATCATCTGCACCTGCTTCGCGCCGATCAGCGGCGTCGAGGAGGCGCTGAGGTGGACGAGCCGGCCCTCGGGCGCGATGGCGCTGTCGAAGGACATCATCTTGATCCCCCGCTCCATCGCCTTCTTGCCGACCGGCGCCAGCGCGTTCGCGTCGTTCGCCGCGACGATGATGCCGTCGACGCGCTGGGCGATCAGCGAATCGATGACGGCGATCTGGTCCTCGGCGGTGGGCTTGGTCGGCGCGGTGTAGATGA
>CAYTMB010000649.1:0-1540 GCA_964438465.1 uncultured Rhodovulum sp.
CAAGGAGCGAGTCGAGCATGCGCAGGTTCGCGTGGTCCAGTGTGGCGTTCTCCGTTCTGTTGACGGGTCTGGCCCTGTCGGTTCCCCTCGAGGCGCAGGAGAAACAGAAGCTGCGTCCCCGAGACATTCCGCGCCTCATGACCGAGGCCGACAAGTTCATCGCCGAGAACGATCTGCCGAAGGCCGAGGCCTATCTGAAGGCGATCATCGAACTCGATCCGAAGCAGTCGCAGGCGGCCTTCAAGCTGGGCAAGGTCTGCGAAGCGCAGCCCGACTGGGATTGCGCGCTCACGAACTATCAGCTGGCGCTTGGCGCACTGACGGGCGCCGAGAAGGCCCAGGCGCACGCGGGCATGGCCGCCGGACATCTGCAGGCCCAGCGCTACACCGATGCGGCAGAGCACGCCAAGGCCGCGCTCGACCTCGACGGGTCGATCGCGTCGGCGCACGTGATCTACGCCGAAGCGCTCGTGCGGCTGAAGAGTCCTGACGCGGCGGCCGCCGCCGCTGCCGCCGTGAAGGCGGCGCCGGACAGCGCCGTGGCGCATGCCGCCCTCGGTGAGGCGCTGCTCGCGGCCGGCAAGAGCGCCGAGGCCGAAGCGCCCCTGCGCCGCGCCATCGAACTCGACCCGAAGCGCGCGTCCACCAACGCGCAACTCGCCCAGGTGCTCAGCGCGAAGGGCGACCACGAGGGCACGATCGCGGCGGTGACCCGCGCGCTCGAACTCGACCCCGGACGACGGGAACTGTTCGCCCTGCGCGCCAAGGCCCGCCTTGCCCTGGGCCAGGAAGCCGAAGCGCTGGAGGACCTCCACGCGGCGGTGGCCGTCAGTACGGCCGACGCCGGGCTCCACCTGGCGCTCGCGGACATCCACTTCAAGCACGGGCGGTACGACGTCGCGGGTCAGCACTATCGCGGTGCCATCGAGATCGACCCGCAACTGGGAGAGGCGCAGCTCGGGCTCGCCGACGTGCTGGTGCGCGGCTACGACTTCGAGAACGCCCGCGCGCCGATCGAACGCGCCTCGGGCAGCCTGCCCGACAACGCCCGCGCGCAGTACCTGCTCGGCCGGCTGCGGGAACACGAGCAGCAGTTCGACCAGGCGCTCGCGGCGTATGCGAAGGCCGTGAGCCTCGACCCCAACCTCGCCGAGGCCCACCACGCACACGGCCGCATTCTGCGCGAGCAGAAGAAGGACACGGCGGGCGGCCTCGCCAGCCTCGAGCAGGCGGCCGCGCTCGACGCCGACAACGCCGCGATTCTCACGGACCTCGGCGCCGCACTCTACGAGGCGAAGCAGGTCGATCGCACCATCGAGACGCTGCAGAAGGCCGTCGCCACGCCCGACTACACGCACCCGATGGGCTACGGCGTGCTCGGCCTCGCGCTCAAGGACAAGGGCGAGTACGAGCAGGCCCTCGTGCACCTCGACAAGGCGATCGAGCTGGAGCCCAAGTGGTGGATGCCGCACTGGGGCGCCGCCTGGTCGCACTTCGCGCTCATCAAGAAGGGATGCCCCTGCGGGCCGGAGGACGAGGC
>CAYTMB010000650.1:0-1535 GCA_964438465.1 uncultured Rhodovulum sp.
CGACGATCTCCTCGAGCTCCTCCTTGGCCTCGTCGATGCCGGCGACGTCGTTGAAGGTCACCTTGCCCGACTTCTCGGTCAGCAGCTTCGCCTTGGACTTGCCGAAGCCCATCGCCCCGCCGCGGCCGCCGCCCTGCATCCGGTTCATGAAGAAGATCCAGACCCCGATCAGCAGCAGGAACGGCAGCCACAGCCCGAGCGCGGACAACAGGCCCGACTGCTCCTGCGGCGCCGCCTGGATCTCGACGTTGTGCTCGCGCAGCGCCGGCAGCACGTCGGTGTTGCGCGGCTGCACGGTCTGGACGCTGGCGCCGTCCGAGCCGGTCACATAGACCCGCTCGCCGTCCAGCCGCACCGCGGCGACCTGGCCGCCTTCGACCCGGTTGAGGAACTCGGAATAGCTGATCTCGCGGCCCATATTGGTCCGGCTGCCGTTCGAGAAGACGTTGAAAAGGGCCACCATCAGCAGAAAGAGGATGATCCAGAATGCAATGTTCTTGGTGTTGCCCACAGGCGCTGTCTCCACTGCGACCGCATCGGGCTCCGGGCCCGCGCGATCTTCCCCTCTAACATAAGCCCTGACGCCCGCGATTCAACGCAATTCGGCCGCGCTCCAGGGCGGCGGCAGCGGCGCGATCCGCCGCGCCGCGACCGGCCCGTCCGGCTCGAGCAGCGGCGCCGCCAGCAGCCGCCCCGCGCGCCAGATCGCCGGCGTCGTCGCCAGCGCCTCGCGCGCCAGCCCGGCGTCGCGCCAGCCCGGCCGCGCCGCGAGGCCGGCGGCCCCCAGCGCCCCGATCTCCAGCCCTTCGGCGCCGGCGTCGCGCATCCAGTCCGGCGCGCGGTCGAGCGCCCAGCGGCCGTCCCAGACCCCGCGCGCCAGCGGCGCCGCCGGCGCCACCCGCGCCGGCTCGCGCCGGATCGCGATCCGCCCGCCCCGCGCGCGCAGCACGCAGCCGTGCAGGGTCAGCCCGCGCCCCAGCGCGCCCGTCGCCGCGGCGGCGGCCGCCGCCTCCAGCGCCGCGAGCCGCGGGCGGTAGCGCGCGCCCGCCACCCAGGCCAGCGCGCCCGCCAAGAGCCGCAGCCGGATCTCCTCGGGCGCCGCCGCGAACGGCCCCGGATCGAGTGCGAGGTCGCCCGCGGCGCCCCGCGCGAGGCAGGCGGCGGCGAGATCGCGCGTCGCCGCCTCCAGCGCCGCGCGCGCCCGGCCCATGCTCGCGGCGGTCGCGGCCAGCCGCTCCGGCCCCAGCCCCAGCGTCGCCAGCGGCGCCAGCGCCGCGCGCGCGCGCACCCGGTCGAAGGCCGGGTCGGCGTTGCTCGGATCCTCGGCCCAGCCGACGCCCCGCGCCGCCAGCCAGTCGCGCAGCTCGGCGCGTCGCCGCCCCAGCAGCGGCCGCAGCCAGACCAGCCCGTCCGCCCGGGCCACCGGCGCCATCGCGCTCAGCCCGTCGACGCCGGAGCCGCGCGCCAGCCGCAGCAGGAAGGTCTCGGCCTGATCGTCCAGCGTGTGCCCCAGCGCCACGCCGCCGATGCCGCGC
>CAYTMB010000651.1:0-1531 GCA_964438465.1 uncultured Rhodovulum sp.
CCATGACCATCGAAGTGAAGCAGCTCGCCCACGCCTGCATCTTCGCGCGCGACCTCGCCGAGACCCGCGACTTCTACCGCGACGTCCTTGGGCTGGAGACCGTCTTCGACTTCACCCGCGACGGCGCCTGGTTCGGCTTCTACCTCCGCGCCGGCGGCCGCAGCCACATCGAGGTCTTCGCCAGGCCGGAGGCGAGCTACAGCGACCGCGACCAGATCAACCACTTCTGCCTCGAGGTCGCCAGCATCGAGGCCGCCGTCGCCCACATCCGCGCCCGGGGCGTTCCCGTCACCGACCCGAAGCTCGCCGTCGACGACACCTGGCAGGCCTGGATCACCGACCCGAACGGCGTCCGCATCGAGCTCTTCGAATACACGCCCGCAAGCGCCCAGTTCACCGGCGGCGACCGCGCCGCCACCTGGTAGCCGCCGCCTGGCGTTGCATTGACAGGCTCCTGAGAAACCCGCGCTTGCATCGGCAGTGGAGCCAATATTCCTGGTAGTTGCGGTGAGTGCAGGCGAGGGGTGCGGGGATGCGGGGCGAGGATCGACGGACAGGGCAGCTGTTCTCGTATGTGAGTCTCGAGTCCAGAGAACCATCCATCGCGGGCGATCCGCGACCGGGTGAACGCGGCTCTGGCGGCCCGGTCGTCGGATTTCGACACGCTCTGTTCGCGCATCGGCCGGCCGGGCATTCCTCCGGAGCGGCTGTTGCGCGCGCATCTCCTGCAATGCTTCTACTCGGTGCGCTCGGAGCGCCAGCTGATGGAGCGGCTGGAGTTCGACCTCTTGTTCCGCTGGTTCGTCGGGCTGGTGCGGCCGCCGAAGCTCCTGGCGCCGCCGTCGTGAGCCGCGGCGGGAGGAGTCTGCCCGAATGCTCCAGGGAGCCCGGATCCAGCCAGCCCGAAACCCCGCCCCCGCGACACCAAAACCCTGCCATCGCGACCCGAACAGGCCCTTCGGCCGAAACCGCCCGCCCGCCGGAAGCTCCTTCAGCAGCCTGTCAATGGCGCGGCCTCAGCCGAAGCGGGCGTTGAGCTGGCGCCAGAGGTAGCCGCGGCCGTCGGGGTAGACGGCGAGCATGAGGTCGAAGCCCGAGGGGTCGTCACGGGCGATGCGAAAGGCGGTGGCGGCGCCCGCCTCGAGATCGCGGGTCAGACGGCCGGCGGAGAAGCAGCGGAACCAGAACGGGGCGGTGAGCGGCGTGGCGTCGGCGGCCGGGGCGAGGCCGGCGGTGGCGGCGGGGTCGATGCGGAAGCAGGCGCGGAGCTTCAGCGGCGAGGTGGCGGCGTCGATGCCGTCGTAGCCGGCGACCGGGACGCTCTCGCCGGCGATGGCGATGGCGCCGACGTCCCGCTGGCGCTGGTAGTAGGCGAAGAGCTGGAACCAGACGAGGGCCGCGGCGAAGACGGCGAGGAAGGCCGCGAAGAGCAGGATCAGCCGGCGGCCGCTCATGCTGCGGCTTGCGCCCGGACGAAGGCGTCGGCGCACATCTTCGCCAGCGCCCGGACCCGGCCGATGTAGGCCTGGCG
>CAYTMB010000652.1:0-1528 GCA_964438465.1 uncultured Rhodovulum sp.
GACGACGCCCGCACCAGCCCCCAGCCGCCGTTCTCCAGCATCACCCGCGCGCCGTTCACCGTCACCACGCCGTCGATGCGCCGCCCGCCGAGGCTGCCGCCCTCGGCCGCCCGCGCGGCGATCCGCGCGACGATCCGCTCCAGCGCCGCGTATTTCTCGGTATCGGGGCAGAACGGCGACATGGTCGGCGTCGACCAGGTCCGCGGCAGCGCCCGGCGCAGGTCCGACATTGACCGGCCGGGATTGCGGTCCATCAGCTTGGCGATCTCGACCGCCACCCGCATGCCGCAGTCGTAGCCGCGCCCGATCGGCTCGGCGAGGAAGTAGTGCCCGGACTTCTCGAAGCCGGCCAGCGCGCCGAGCTCCTTGACCCGCCGCTTCATGTGGCTGTGGCCGGTCTTCCAGTAGTCGGCCTTCGCCCCCCCGGCGATCAGCTCGGGGTCGGAGGCGAACAGCCCGGTGGACTTCACGTCCGCCACGAAGGTCGCGCCCGGGTGCAGCTTCACCAGATCCCGCGCCAGGATCACCCCCATCTTGTCGGCGAAGATCTCCTCGCCCTCGTCGTCGACCACGCCGCAGCGGTCGCCGTCGCCATCGAAGCCGAGCGCCAGATCCGCGCCGGAGGCGCGCACGGCGTCGGCCATGTCGTGCAGCATCTCCAGCGCCTCGGGGTTGGGGTTGTAGTGCGGGAAGCCGTAGTCGAGCGCGTTGTGGCTCGGGATCACCTCGACGCCGATCCGCTCCAGCACCTCGGGCGCAAAATGACCCGCGGTGCCGTTGCCGGTGGCGCAGACCACCTTCAGCGGCCGCGACATGCGGAAATCTCCGACCAGATCGGCGATATAGGCCTCGCGCACCCCCTCGACCCGGCGCCAGCCGCCGCCGTCGCGCGCGACCCCGAGGCCCCCCAGCACGATGTCGCGCAGCCGCGCCATGTCGTCGGGGCCGTGGGTCAGCGGCCGCTCGAAGCCCATCTTCACCCCGGTCCAGCCGTTCGGGTTGTGGCTCGCGGTCACCATTGCCACCGCCGGCGCGTCGAGGTGGAACTGCGCAAAATAGGCCATCGGCGACACCGCCGGGCCGATGTCGAGCACCGTCACGCCCGCCTGCGCCAGCCCCAGCGTCAGCGCATTCTTGATGGCGAGCGAATAATCGCGGTAGTCGTTGCCGACGGCGATCTCCGGCCGCAGCCCGCGCTCGTGCATCTGCGTGCCGAGGCCGAGCCCGAGCGCCGTCACGCCCGGCAGGTTGATGTCGTCGGGATATTTCCAGCGCGCGTCGTATTCGCGGAACCCGGTCGGCGCGATCATCGGCTCGGACAGGAAGGCCCAGGTGTTGGGGGTGCAGACGGGATGCGGCTTCATGCTCGGAACTCTCTTTTCACCGGGGAAATCACAGGAGGATCGGATGCGCCTTGGCCAGCCGGTCGAAGGCGGCGAGCTCGGCGATCAGCGCCTGCATCCGGTCGAGCGGGATCATGTTCGGCCCGTCCGAGGGCGCATTGTCCGGGTCGGGATGGGTCTCGATG
>CAYTMB010000653.1:0-1528 GCA_964438465.1 uncultured Rhodovulum sp.
GCCTCGTATTCGACATATTCGTCCAGCATCTGGGGAGGGACGCCAGATACGGCGCAGCGCCGGCGGTAGTCCTCGCGTTCAGCCTCGGTCATGGCCGGCCCTCCAGTTCGTTCAGGCGGCGTTCCAGCTCGGCGATGCGGCGCGCCACCGCCTGGCGCTCAACGTCGAGCGCGAGGCCGACCGCCGTCTCCAGCGCGTCGAGGCGCCGATCCAGCAGGGCGCGCGATACTGGGGAGGTGCCCGCTGCGGGGCGAGCACTCCCCGCAGCGGGCTGGACCGGCTCGCCGGCACGCGCGGCTCGGTCGTTCGTGGCGTCCATTTCGCGTGTTGTGTCGCCCATCACCACGACGCCCCCTCTACCCAGGCGACGCCGGGGCCGCGCAGCGTCCAGCCGACGTCGAGCAGCAGGCGGGTGGCGATGCTCGCCGTCTGCCACAACGCGCGGATCGGCGACGGATCGCCCGAGCCGAGGTTGGCGGCGGGCGTCTCGTCTTCCTCGTGAATGACCGCGGCATTCGACGCGAAGACGTCGGCCGCGTCCGCGCCCCAGGCGAGCGCGCCGGGCACCACCGCGAGCACCACGTCCTCGGCGACCTGCGCCGACGGCAGCACCGGAACAGCGAGGGCCGGGGTGAGCAGCGAGAGCCGGAGCGCCCGCGCCGGATCCATGATGAGCACGAACCCGCCGGCCGCCACAGGCGCGACCGCAGCGGCCAGCGCTGACAAATCCGTCCGCAGCGACAGGAAGTCGCCGCCGGCATAGCCCGTGAGCGGCTCGATGCCGTAGCAGATCCCCGCCGGCTGCGCGGCGGTGGCGGCTTCGGCGCTGAACAACACGGCATCCAGCGTCGCGGCGGCCGAGCGGCTCAGGGCGTCGGCCACCAGCGCCGGGGCGTCGCTGGACCTCGCCAGGGTGTCGGTCATCGTCGCCATGGCGGCGATCTTGAACCTGACCATGGCCGGCGCAGCGGGCGGCAGCGAACTTGCCGGGATCGCGGCGCCTTCGGCGATGAAGGCCGCGCCGGCCGCGCCAACGCCGGGGATCGTTTGCCCGGTCGCCGCCAGGTCGAGGCGCAAAGCCCTCTCGAACAGCGACGCGGCGGCGGACAGCGGCGCCAGGCCGAGCACGAAGTGCCGCGGCGCGGCCGCCAGCTCGGGGTCGTCGGCGATCGACAGCGAGGCGGACGCGGCGCGGAGCACCAGCGGGTCGCCGCCGAAGCTATCGGCGACCACGGCGTCCACATTTGCCCCGGTCGCGGTCGCGAGGGTGCAGGCGCCGGCGGCCCTCATCAGCAGATCCGCCGGGCGCAGCCGCCCTCGGTCGGCGGGGAGAACTCGTTCGAGCATTCGCGCCACTGGCGCCTCCATTCGTTGAAACCTGCCGGGAATGTAGCACGTCTGAAGTTACGTGCGGTCACAGGGTACAAGTTCAGTCAGGCGGCGCAGAACAACCTCGACGGCTTTTTCCAGCTCGCCCGGATCGTCGGCCTTGTCGCGATGAAGATACTTCGCCCGGACCAAGGCATCG
>CAYTMB010000654.1:0-1527 GCA_964438465.1 uncultured Rhodovulum sp.
CGCCGATCTCGCCGATCATGATGATCGATTCCGTCTCCGGATCCGCGAGGAACCACTCCAGCACGTCGATATGCTCGGTGCCCTTGATCGGGTCGCCGCCGATCCCCACGCAGGTCGACTGGCCGAGCCCGGCCGCGGTCGTCTGCCCCACGGCCTCGTAGGTAAGCGTGCCCGAGCGCGAGACAACGCCGACCGAGCCGCGCTTGTGGATATGCCCGGGCATGATGCCGATCTTGCAGGCGTCCGGCGTGATCACCCCCGGGCAGTTCGGCCCGATCAGGATCGACTTCGAGCCCTGGAGCGCGCGTTTCACCTTCATCATGTCGAGCACCGGGATGCCCTCGGTGATCGCCACGATCAGCGCGATCTCGGCGTCGATCGCCTCGAGGATCGCGTCGGCGGCGAAGGGCGGCGGGACGTAGATCGCGGTCGCCGTCGCGCCGGTCACCGCCTTGGCCTCGGCCACGGTGTTGAAGATCGGCAGGCCGATATGCTCGCCGCCGCCCTTCCCGGGCGTCACGCCGCCGACCATCCTGGTGCCGTAGGCGATGGCCTGCTCGGAATGGAAGGTGCCCTGCGAGCCGGTCAGGCCCTGGCAGATCACCTTGGTGTTTTCGTCGACCAGAATGGCCATGTCAGTTGTCCCTCCGGATGCTCAGCGAAATGCCGGAGCCGGGTCCGTCGCCCGAGTTGCCGCCGCCGAGTACATACATCACCAACGAGGCGCCCTGACCGGGCACCATCCACATCTTCGACCCGCCATAGCCGGGGGCGGTGGTCCACCTTCCCGCGAAGCCGCGGTCGAGTTCTGCGACAAGAAGCTGCTCGGCCCGCGCGACCGGCACATCGCCGGTCGAAACGCTGCACCCGGGCTGCGCCTCGACGCCGCCGGACGCGACCGCCACCCCGACGCCGCCGCGGCCGAGCTCGCGCTCGTTCGGCATCGCGCCGCGCACCGAGCTCCAGCCGTTCGCCGTCAGCGTCGCCTCGACCGAGGCGAAGGTCGGCAGCCCGGTGAAGCAGGCGAGCAGCCCCTCGCGCATGGTCGCCTCGTCGGCGAACGCCGGCATCGCCGCCGCCACCCCGAGCACCGCTGCGAGCCGCATCATCGTCAGCTCTCCCTGACCGCCTTCACGATCTTCTCGGCCGCGTCGGCCAGATCGTCCGCCGCGATCACGGCGAGGCCGCTCTCGTTCAGGATCTTCTTGCCCAGCTCGACGTTGGTGCCTTCCAGCCGCACCACCAGCGGCACCTGGAGCCCGACTTCCTTCACCGCGGCGATCACGCCCTCGGCGATCACGTCGCAGCGCATGATGCCGCCGAAGATGTTGACGAGGATCCCCTTCACCTGCGGGTCCGAGGTGATGATCTTGAACGCCTCGGTCACCTTCTCGGTGGTGGCGCCGCCGCCGACGTCGAGGAAGTTCGCCGGCTCGGCGCCGTACAGCTTGATGATGTCCATCGTCGCCATCGCGAGGCCGGCGCCGTTGACCATGCAGCCGATCTCGCCGTCGAGCGCGATGTAGT
>CAYTMB010000655.1:0-1525 GCA_964438465.1 uncultured Rhodovulum sp.
GGCGAGGTCGAGCAGGTGGAAGCGGATGGTCCGGCCGGTCTCCTGGCGCCAGATGCGGGTGCGCTCCTGGATCGAGTCCATCGGGGTCAGCGACTGCACGCCGAGCTCGGTGTCGATCCAGCGCCGCGACAGGTTGTCGAGGATATGCACCTCGTGGCCGGCGTCCGAGAGATGCAGGGAGGTCGGCCAGCCGACGAAGCCGTCACCGCCGAGAACCGCGATCTTCATGGCCTTCTCCCTGGTTGGGGCCTCGCCCGATGGCGGGCTTGATACCCTGCATATGTGACGGTCTGTCGACGGCGCCGCCGCCTGGGGCGGCCGGGCGGCGGGACCGGCGCGTTTTCCTGCTGCGCAATCAGGATCCGATCGGCTATTTTTCGCGGGAACGCAATAGTTGGAGACCCCGTATGCCGCGTTATGGGCAGCTTCTCGCCGGCGATCCGGCCCCCTGGTTCCGGGCGCGCTCGGCGGCCAATCCCGACTACGCCTTCGCCAGCGCCGGCGGGCGGTATCTGGTGCTGTGCTTCTACGGCACCGCGGCCGACCCGCATTCGCAGGCGGCGCTGGCGGCCGTGCGCGACCGGCCCGACCTGTTCGACGACGCGCATGCGTCGTTCTTCGGCGTCAGCGTCGATCCGGCGGACGAGGCCGAGGCGCGGGTGGCGGAATCCTATCCGGGCTACCGGTTCTTCTGGGATTTCGACGGCGCGGTCAGCCGGCTCTACGGCGCGCTGCCCGAGGCCGACGAGTCGGGGCGCGAGGGGGTGGCGCTGCGGCGGTTCTGGGTGGTGCTCGACCCGACGCTGCGGGTGATCGCGGTCGTCCCCTTCGAGGCGGATCGCTCGGACATCGCCGCGGCGCTCGACCGGATCGCCGCGCTGCCGCCGCCGGACCGCTTCGCCGGGACGCCGCTGCAGGCGCCGATCCTGCTGCTGCCCAACGTGTTCGAGCCGGAGTTCTGCGCGCGGCTGATCGCCGCCTACGAGGCGGACGGCCGCGCGGAATCGGGCGTGATGCGCGACGTGGACGGCCGGACGGTGATGGTGATGGACGCGGGCCACAAGCGGCGGCGCGACCATCTCGTCGAGGCGCCGGAGCTGATCGAGGGGATCCAGGCGCGGTTCCTGCGCCGGATCGTGCCCGAGATCCGCAAGGCGCATCAGTTCGGGGTCACCCGGATGGAGCGCCATCTGGTCGCCTGCTACGCCGCCGAGGACGGCGGGCATTTCGGCCCGCATCGCGACAACACCACGCACGGGACCGCGCACCGGCGGTTTGCGGTCTCGGTCAACCTCAACGACGATTTCGACGGCGGCGAGGTGCGGTTTCCGGAATACGGGCCGCGCGGGTTCAAGGCGCCGGTGGGCGGCGCGGTGGTGTTCTCGTGCTCACTGCTGCACGCGGTCGGCCAGGTGACGCGGGGGCGCCGCTACGCGTTCCTGCCGTTCCTCTACGACGATGCGGCGGCGGCGATCCGCGAGGCGAACCTGGCGAAGGTCTCCGGGGAACTGGCGGGCTACCGCGC
>CAYTMB010000656.1:0-826 GCA_964438465.1 uncultured Rhodovulum sp.
CTTCCCGGAGCTGACCATCGCGCTGAACGGCGGCGTCGCGGGGCTGGAGCAGGCGGCCGCGGCGCTGGCGGCGGGGCTGGACGGCGTGATGATCGGCCGGGCGGCCTATCACAACCCGGGCCTGCTCGGCGCGGCGGACCGGGTGATCTTCGGCGAGCCGGGCCCCGACGTGACCGCCGAGGCCGCGGTGCGCGGGATGCTCGGCTACATCGAGGCGGAAATGTCGGCCGGCGCCGGGCTGCACCAGATCACCCGGCACATGCTCGGGGCCTTCCAGGGCCGTCCGGGCGCGCGGGCCTGGCGGCGGGCGCTGTCCGAAGGCGCGCATCTCCGCGGCGTGGGTCCGGAACTGGTCGAACGGGCGCTGGCCGAGGTGACGGGGCTGGTCGGAGCGGAGGCCTGAGGGCGCGCTTGGGCACGCGTGCCCAACGCGTCAACGCATTGATATCGCGTGACTATCCGGATCGCGTCAACACATTCTCAATCATTCCGGCGCGCGTCGCTCCAGCGCAAACCGCGGCTTCAGCCCCGGTCCGCCAGCCGCCCGGCCCGACCGCCGCGGCGCTTAGGCGCGGCCAGCGCCGCGCGCGCGGGCAGCTCGGCCATCACCGCGCGGCGGGCCTCGGGCGTCATCCGCGACCAGCCGGCGATCTCGTCGATCGTGCGGTGGCAGCCCATGCACCGGCGGGTCTCGGGATGCACGACGCAGAGCTTGACGCAGGGACTCTCGATCTCGTCGCGCGACCAGACCGGGTCGGTCATGTCGGGCGCACCGCGATGCCGGCGGCGGCCATCGCGGCCATCGCCTCGGCGATGGTGTGGGTCC
>CAYTMB010000656.1:836-1520 GCA_964438465.1 uncultured Rhodovulum sp.
CGAAATGGAAGATCGACGCCGCCAGCACCGCCGAGGCGTGGCCCTCGGTGACGCCCGCGACGAGATGGTCCAACTCGCCGACGCCCCCCGACGCGACCACCGGCACCGGCACCGCGTCCGCCACCGCCCGGGTCAGCGCGAGGTTGTAGCCGGCCTTGGTGCCGTCGCGGTCCATCGAGGTCAGCAGGATCTCGCCCGCGCCGCGCGCCGCCATGTCGCGGGCGAAGGCCACCGCGTCGATGCCGGTCGCCCGCGTGCCGCCGTGGGTGAAGATCTGCCAGCGCCCCGGCGCGACGGTCTTGGCGTCGATCGCCACCACGATGCACTGCGCGCCGAACTTGGACGCCGCGGCGTTCACCACCTCGGGCGTCGCCACCGCCGCCGAGTTGAAGCTGACCTTGTCGGCGCCCGCCAGCAGCAGCGCGCGCACGTCCTCGGGCGTGCGCACGCCGCCGCCGATGGTCAGCGGCATGAAACACTGCTCCGCCGTGCGGCTGGCGAGGTCGAGCAGGGTGCCGCGGTTCTCGAGGCTGGCGGCGATGTCGAGAAAACACAGCTCGTCCGCGCCCTGCGCGTCATAGGCCCGCGCCGCCTCGACCGGGTCGCCGGCGTCGCGCAGGCCTTCGAAGTTGACGCCCTTGACCACGCGGCCGTCCTTGACGTCGAGACAGGGAATGACCCGGA